>JBIOWP010000017.1:0-7639 GCA_044868695.1 bacterium | reverse complement strand
CGCCCGCGGCGAACGGGGCGCGGGCCAGGGTAAGATTCAGATAGCCGCCGGCCGCGTGCGCGGATGCTAGGAGCGGCCCGAGCTGCAGCATGCCGGCCAGCTGTCCTGCTACCTCCTGCGGGGATTTCCGCAGCGCCGCCGCGAGCGGGAAGCATGGAACCGCCAGGTCCGCCTCGACCCCGGCGGGCGGCGAGGCGAGCGACAGCGAAACGTCGGCGCCCGCGGCGCGGCGGACGGCGTCGAGCGCCTCGCGTCTCGCCGCTTCATACGTGTACATCATGGATGCATTATACGCGCCGGGCGGGGACCGGCAGTCGCGCAGTCGCGGAACATGAGTTATGCGGGGACGAGCTTCCCCAGCACGACAGGGCGCGCGGCGCCGGTCGCCGAGGGGACGTTAGATGGGTTGCCGGCGACCGCCTCATTGGCCAGGATGGCGAACGCGACGGCTTCTTTCGTTTTGCTGGGAATCCCCCACGCCTCCGTCGTCTTGACCTGCGCGGGTGCCAGGGCCCGCGCCAGCCACCGCATCAGCACCGGATTGGCGCTGCCGCCGCCGCCGACGATGACGTCGTCAATGCCCCCGCGCGGAAGAAGAAACTGCCGGTAGGCCCTCGCGATGGACTCGACCGTCAGCATCGTCGCGGTTGCCACGAGATCGGCATCAGACAACCCCTGCCGCCGTCCTGACGCGAGCAGCTCCGCGGCGTACGGGGGCCCGAACTTTTCGCGCCCGGTCGTTTTCGGGGGTGCCAGCGAAAAATACGGATCCTCGAGGAGCGCTTCCACGAGCCTCCGATCCGGCGTCCCCTCGGTGGCCATGACCCCGTCCCGGTCGAATTCCTGCGCGCCCCCGGTCACGAGCTCGACGACGCCATTGATGACCATGTTGGCGGGTCCCGTATCGAAAGCCGTGATCGCGTCGATCCCACCGGATGCGGGGAGGTAGGTCACGTTCCCGATCCCTCCGAGATTCTGAGAGGCCCGCGACCGCTGCGCGTCGCGGAAGAGCAGGTAGTCCGCGTAGGGAACCAGCGGCGCTCCATGCCCCCCGGCCGCCATGTCGGCCACGCGAAAGTCGGCCACCACGGGAATGCCTGTCCGCTCGGCGATAACGGCGGGTTCGCCGATCTGCAGGGTCGAGCCGGCGTGTCCGGAGGCGGGCGGAATATGGTAGATCGTCTGCCCGTGCGATCCGATGAGGTCGACCTGCCCGGCGCGCAGCCCGGCCGCGGCCATCGCCTGCGCGGCGGCCTGCGCCAGCAGTTCGCCGACCCGGAACCCAAGGGCGCAGATGCGGTCCACCGTGCCGGTGGCCGGCGCGAAGACCGCAAAGAGCTCCCGCCGGTCACCGGGAGGATAAGGAACCGTCAGCGCGTGGAGGAGATGAACGCGCGTCGAGGGTCCGGCGCCGTGAATGCGGACGACGGCGGCGTCGATGCCGTCCGCGGAAGTGCCGGAGATGAGGCCGACCACGACCTTCGTGTTTTTGAGACGCAGCGCCGCCCAGTCGGTCATGGCCGCCGGTCGCCGCTGCGCGGGGTCACGGCGTGCAGCGCGATCCGGACGCTGCCGTCGGCCTCACGCAGCGCGCGCTCTGCCCGATCACGGCTGACGCCGCGCGCCATGACGATCGCGATCTTCACGTTGCCGCCGGCACGCTCCAGCCAGACCCGCGCATCTTCCGGAGGGCAGGCCGCCGCCTGCGCGACCGTGCGGACGGCGCGGGCGGCGAGCTTGGCGTTGCGGGATTGGACCTCGACCATGAGGTTGCTGTAGACGCGGCCGAGCCGCACCATCGCCGCAGTCGTCAGCATGTTGCAGACGAGCTTCTGCGCCGTCCCGGCCTTCATCCGGGTGGATCCGGTCAGGACCTCCGGCCCGACCGCCGGCGTGATGGCGATCTCCGCGCCGGCGGCGAGCGGAGAGTCCGGCACGCAGGTGACCGCCACCGTGGTCGCCCTGCGAGCGCGCGCTTCCTGCAGCGCCCCCAGCGTGAACGGAGTACGGCCGCTCGCCGCCAGCGCGACCACGACATCCTTCTCTCCAACGGTGCGCTCCCGTACCATCGCTTCGCCCAGCGCTTGATCGTCTTCCAGATCCGCCGCCGACCCTGCCTCGGCCGCCGGGCCCCCGGCGACGATCGCCAGGACCTGCTCCGGCGACGTCCCGAAGGTCGGCGGACACTCCACGGCGTCCAGCAGCCCGATCCGGCCGCTGGTGCCGGCGCCCACGTAGATCAGCCGCCCGCCGGCGCGCAGGGCGCGGGCGACCTCCTCAACGGCTCGGGCGATCTGCGGGATAGTCGCGGCCACCGCGTCGGCGACGGTCCGGTCCTCCGCGTTGATGACCCGCAGCATCTCCTCGACGGGTAGCGCATCCAGCTCCATCGAGCGCGGATTGCGGGCCTCCGTTACCGGCAGCATCTCGTCCGCCATTGCCCAGCCTCCTGTCACACGTCACGCGCCTTGCCGTCCGCCGGTCTTCCCTCGTCCCTAACGCAGACGCGGATCGAGGGCGTCGCGGAGCCCGTCGCCAAGCAGATTGAAACCCAGCACGGC
Source organism: bacterium (assembly GCA_044868695.1). Classification (GTDB taxonomy): domain Bacteria; phylum Sysuimicrobiota; class Sysuimicrobiia; order Sysuimicrobiales; family Kaftiobacteriaceae; genus JBIOWP01. The sequence continues at coordinate 5,078 of JBIOWP010000017.1, read as the reverse complement.
CACCATGATGGCGGCGCCGGGAAACACCGCGTTCCAGGGTGCGATCTCCATGAACTGCCGCCCTTCGCTCAACATGTTGCCCCAGGACGGCGTGGGCGGCTGTGTGCCCAAGCCGAGAAAGCTCAACGCCGACTCGGAGAGGATCGCTAGCGACAGACTCAGCGAAATCTGCACGATGACCGGCGGCAGGATGTTCGGCAGGAGATGGCGGGCCATGATGCGCCACGTTCCCGCTCCCATCGCGCGCGCGGCTTCGACAAACTCGACATGCTTGATGCTCAGCACGGCGGCCCGCGCGACGCGGGCAAACTGCGGCGTGTAGACGACTCCGATGGCCACAACGAGATTCGACAGCGACGTCCCCAGCACGGCCATGATCGCAATCGCCAGCAGGATTGCCGGGAACGCGAAGATGATGTCCATCAACCGCATGGAAATCCCGTCGAACCAGCCGCCGAGATAGCCGCTGACCACCCCGATGAGCATGCCGGCCGACCCCGCCAGCGCCACCGACGCGAAGGCCACCACCAGCGAGGTGCGGGCGCCGACGAGCAGCCGGCTGAGAATGTCGCGGCCGAACTGGTCGGTTCCCAGGACATAGGCGGCCGATGGGGGCCGCAGCATCACGTCGGTGCGGATCGTCAACGGATCGTGCGTCGCCAGCCGGTCCGCGGCCGCGGCGGCCCCCACGGTGGCGGCGATCAGGCACAGCCCCGCCCCCGCCACCGCGTGGCGGGCGGCCCACCGCCCCCACCGCCGTCCTGCCCCCGGGCGGGCGGTCTTCGGCCCCCGGACAGGCTGATCAGTCATAGTGAATCCGCGGGTCGATCCACGCGTAGAGCACGTCGACGATCAGGTTGATCGTTACAAACAGCAGCGCCACGATCAACACCACGCCCTGCACCAACGGGTAATCCCGCTGGAAGATCGCGTTCAACGCCAGGCGGCCCATCCCGGGCAGCGCAAAGATTTCCTCGATGACGACCGTGCCGCCCAGCAAGTAGCCGAGCTGGAAGCCGATCACCGTGACCACGGGGATCAGCGCGTTGGGAAGAGCGTGACGGGTGAGGACCATCACCTCGCGCAGCCCCTTGCCGCGCGCCGTGCGGACAAAATCCTGCGCCAGGACCTCCAGCAGCGACGACCGCACGTACCGCAGCAGCACCGCCGCGATCGCGACGCCCAGGGCGACGGCGGGCAGCAGCATGATCTGCGCGTTCCGCATGGCATTCTCGGAGAAGGCCACGTACTGGCCGATCGAGACCCGCACGTACCGCGACACGAAGAGAATCAGCATCGTGCCCAGCCAGAAATTTGGTATGGACAGCCCGAGCAGCCCGCCCACGCGCGCTCCCGCGTCCAGCCACGAATTGCGCAGAAGGGCGGACGCGGCGCCCAGCGGGACCGCGATCAGGCTTGCGAACGCCAGCGCCGCGACGGCCAGCTCGAAGCTCACAGGAAGGCGGGCGAGGATGTCAGGCAGCACGGGACGCGCGGTGCGCAGCGAAACGCCGAAATCGCCGCGCACTACACGCCCCAGGTAGTCCAGGTACTGCAGGGGCACCGGCTTGTCCAGACCGAAGACGCGCCGCAGCTCGGTCATCTGCGTCGGCGTCATCTCGACCTGAGTCCCCAGGAATAGCTGGATCGCGTCCCCGGGGATCATCCGGATCAGGAGAAAGACGACCGTCAGGATGCCGAGCAGCACCGGGATGAAGGCCAGGAGGCGGCCGGCAAGGTACCGCTGCATCGTCGGGCACAGCCATGGGGCGGACCTAGCGCTGCACTGACACCTCTTCGAGGTAGTAGATCGCCCCGTTGCTCATTTGACGGAACCCCGCCACATACCCCTGGAGGATCTGGGTGTCGAAGGGCACGTAGAGAAAGAGCGCCGGCGCCTTTTCGACCAGCATCTGCTGGAGTTCATCGTAGATCGGTTTCCGCCGCTCGGACAGCAGGTTCACGCGGCCGCGCTCCAGCAGCCGGTCCACGAGCTGGTCCTTGAAGAGGAAGTTGTTGACGGCGCCGCTGCTGTAAAACGTCCGGTACAGGAAGCGGTCGGGGTCGGGATCTCCGCCGCGGAGCTCCACCATCGTGTCAAAGTCGCGCTTCACCCAACGGTCAATGTAGGTCCCCCACTCCACCTGATCGAGCGTCGCGGTCACGCCGGCATCGCGCAGCTGCGCCTGAATGATCTGCGCCACCGCAATGCCGCCTTCGTACGTGGGTGAGGTGACGATCTTGGTCGCAAAGCCGTTGGGAAATCCCGCCTCGGCCAGCATCTTCCGCGCCTGGGCCACGTCCCGTTTGTACGACGGGTACGCGCCGGCGGGCAGCGCGTACTGCCGCACGGATGTGGGCACGGGACCGGTCACCTGCGCCAGCCCAAATTCGGCCGCGTCGACGATGGCCTGACGGTCAATGGCGAAGCTCAGCGCGTACCGGACCATGGCATTGTCAAACGGCGGGCGGGTCGTGTTGAACGAGAAGATGCGAAGGTTGAGCCCCGGCCGCTGGAGCACCACCAGGCCCGGCTCCCGCTTGGCCTGGATGATGACGCTGCCCTGATTGACGGTGGCCATGTCGAGCGACCGGCTGCGCACGCCGGCCAGCAGGGAGGCCTGGTCGGGGATGACCCGGATGACCACCTCATCGACTCGGGGCAGGCCGCGCCGGAAATAGCTGGGGTTCCTCACCAGCCGCATCGCATTATCAGGCGTCCACTCCGCGAGCATGAACGGGCCTGTGCCGGCGACCACCCGCTGGAGATTCCCGGCCTTCTCGACGACGGCCTTCTCCACGATCGAGAGGTTGCCCGAGGCCAGGCCCGACAGCAGGGACGCCAGCGGGTAGCGCAGCCGCAACTGGACGGTGTAGCGATCGGTGGCGTCGACCCGCTCCACGACGTCGATGAAGGACCGCCCGGGCGACCGCGTCGCCGGATCCAGGACGCGGTCCAGCGTGAACTTTACGTCCTCGCTGGTCAGTTCAGCCCCGCTGTGGAACCGCACGCCGCGCCGCAGGTGGAACACGTAGGTGCGGCCATCCGGGACGTCCCACGATTCGGCCAGGTCGCCTTCGATCTGCAGCTGGTCATTGTACCGGACCAGCTTGTTGTACAGGAGATCGATGCGGCGGAAGGACGAGAACGCGGTGACAAGATTTGGGTCCAGCCCGACCGCCTCCTGATCTACGCCGAACGTCAGCGTCACCGGCGCGGGAGCGCCCCGTGCCGGACCGATCGGCAGCGAGACGGCAACGAGCCCGAGCAGTACGATCCACACCCGCCATCGGAATCCCTGCGTCACACCGAACCCCCCTTTGGTAGTCCTCGAGAAACAAATCGCGATGTCGCCGCGTGCCTGGTGATAGGCGCGACGGTCTTTCGATAGATCAACTCGGTCACTCCGGGGACGACGTAGTCTTTCAGCGCGCCGACCCGCCCGTATCCCCGCGCGCGGTAGAAGCGCTGGGCTCGGCGATTGAAGTCGGACACCAGCAAGAAGACATTCGGACCCCGGCGGAAGATCCTCTGCTCGGCAAACTTCATCAACGCCGAGCCGATGCCCTTCCCCCGGGCGTCCGAGGCTGTTCCGATCCAGCGGACGTAGCCGCTGTGGGCGAATGTCCCGTCCAGCCGGAACCAGATGAACCCGATGACGCTGGAGCGATACTCGGCCACGTAGATCACGTCATGCCGGCGTGAGGCGGCGGCGAGGAGACCATATGCCCGGCGCTCGGAAATGCCGTACCGCCGCCACAGCGGCTCCCCCGCCACGATCGCGGCGCACGATGCGAGGTCGTTCTGCCGCAGCGGGCGAATGCGGACCGGAGGCATGAGAATGCTTCGCTAATTCCGCGAACCGCCCCGGAGTCCTGCCGCGGCGCGACCGCGCGTTACTGCGTCCGCTGCGCCAGGGTGACCTGAACGGTCCGGCGGCTGGTGTCGCGGACGATCTCGATGCGCACGCGGTCGCCGGGCCTCCGGGTGAACAACTCGCGGATGAACTCGTTCCAGTTCGCCACAGGCTTGCCGTCGATGGCTACGATGATGTCCCCGGCCCTGATGCCGGCCTGTGCGGCGGGGCCGCGATCGTCGACCTCACGCACGATAATCCCGTGATCAACCGGCAGGTGATACTGGGTCGCGATGCCGCGGTCGACGTCGCCGCCCCAGACCACACCCACATAGGGGCGGACGACGCTCCCGCCGCGGATCAGCTGGTCCATGATGGCCCGCGCGGTATCGATGGGGATGGCGAACCCGATGCCCACCGCGTTGGGGACGATCGCGGTATTGATGCCGATGACGGCCCCCGCGCTGTCGGCCAGCGCGCCCCCGCTGTTCCCCGGGTTGATCGCGGCGTCGGTCTGAATGAGGTTTTCGACCACGAGCCCGGGCACTTGAATGCTGCGGTTGAGGGCGCTGATCACCCCCACGGTGACGGTATGACCCAGTCCGAAGGGATTGCCGATCGCCACGGCCATCTGCCCCACGCGCAGCCCGCCGGAGGCGCCCAGCTGTGCGGCCGGCAGGCGGTCCGGCGTACTTACCTTCAACACGGCCAGGTCACTGAACCGGTCGGCGCCGACCAGGCGCGCCGACAACGTCCTGCCGGAGAGGAGCGTCACCTTGATCTGCTGCGCGCCTTCCACCACGTGGTTGTTCGTCAGGATGTACCCGTCGGCGCTGACGATCACGCCGGACCCCGCGCCCTGCTGCGGGAAGACGCCGAAGACGGTCTGCACCTGCGCCACGGTGTCGATATTGACCACCGACGGACGGACACGCTCCACCACGCTGATGATCGTGGACTCCTCCGCGGCGAGCGTGCGGGGGCCGGCCGGGCCCGCCTGCGGGGCGGGCGCAGCGGGGGCCAGCGCCACCGGAGGAACCGCTCCCGCCCCAGGGACCAGGCCGCTTCCAAAGAACCTCGGCAGGACCGCGGATCCCAGCAGGCCGCCGAGGACGGCGGCGGCGACCAGCAGGACCAGTGCCCCGGCGGGGGTCGTATTTAATCGCATGGTAATACCCTCCTCACGAAGACGGTCCCATTATAACAACGGGACCCGGGACC
>JBIOWP010000016.1:0-21670 GCA_044868695.1 bacterium | reverse complement strand
CATCCGTCTGCTGATCCTGTTCGCGCTGCTGCCTCTCCTCTGGTGGGACGTCGTCTCGCCCCAAACGAAGATTGTGCTGATCTGGCTGACGGCTCTGATCGCCGCCTATATCCTGGCCGCGCTGTTCATCTTCCCGCGACTGCGCATGGTGCTGCGCCATGATCTGTTCCTGACCATCGACATCATCGCCATCACGACGCTCGTTTGGTTCACGGGCGGCATCGGCAGCAACCTGCTGTTCCTGCTCTACCTGCCGATCCTCGCCGCTGCCATCCGGTTTGATTTGCGCGAGGCGGTGCTCTCCGCGATTGCGGTGTCGGGAATTGTCGTCTGGATGTGGAGCCTTGAAGAAGGCGGGCTCCCCTCCCTGGGCTCAACGACAATGCGGGTCGGGCTGTTCGCCGGCACCAGCGTTGTGCTGGCCATCTTCTTCAGCCTGCTGGCCCGCGAGACCCGGCTGCTGCATGAACGGGCTGTCCGCAACCGCGCGTTGAATGAGCGGCTCAATGAGACCAACGACCAGGTGCTGCGCCGGGTGGGCGAGCTTGAATTTGCCTACGACCTGTCCCGGCAGCTTGCAGACACGACGGAGATCGTTCCGGCGCTCGTCGCAGTGGGCGACGCTGCACGCCGCCTGCTGCAGGCCCCCTACAGCGCGGTGTTTCTCTCGTCCAATGCGGACGGGGAGCTCGCTCCCGCGTACGCCGCGGGGCTCTCCGAAAGCGAAGCGAGACCCATCATGGAGGCCTGCGGGCGCAAGCTCGCCAAAGACAGCGCGGATCCGGTCACGGTGGCCGCCGACGGGAAGGGACCCTGGATCCGAGCGGTCTGTGCCCCCCTGCTGGTCGAGGGCCGCCTGCTCGGGGCCCTGTGCGTAGGCGGCGACGATGGGTGGCAGGCCGCGCGGCACTCAGCGGCCGTTCTGGGACACGTGGCCAGCCAGGCCGCGATCGCGCTCGACCGCGCCTTCCTGGCCGAAGACATGCAGCGCCTCGCCACGGCAAAGCCGCAGGCCCGCCTGTATGCCGAGGAGCAATTCGAGCGCTTTCTTCGAGACGAAGTCAACCGGGCGACCCAGCTGGGCGTCCCCCTGACGCTCATTCACCTCCGCGCGCCCGAGCATCCGCCCGCCGCGCCGGTGCGGATGAGGCTGGCCGAAGTCGCCCTCGGCGCCGTCCGCCGGATCGACGTGGTGGCCCAGGCCGAGCACGGCGAATTGTTCATCCTGCTGTCGATGACGGACCTGGGCGGAGCGGAGAAGTTCACCAAACGCCTCCTGCACCGGCTCCGCGAGGACGAGAGCCTCAGCCAGCTGCTTAACGGGCAGTCGCCGTCAGGCTTCCGCGTGGGGATCGCCGCGTTTCCCGATGACGCCGTCGCCGCGGCCGAGCTCAGCTTCGCGGCGAAGAACGCGGTGGAATCCGCGGAAAGCGGCAAGTCCATCGTGCGTGCCGCCGACCTCGAGGCCGATCAGACCAACACGTGAGCCGCGGTGCGATGCTAGTACCCTCTTCCGAACGCACCTCTCGACACCGTCCCCAGCACCTGCTGCTGGTAGAATACCGGCCCTCCGTCGTCGCCCGTCACGTCTGACGGGTAGTGCGTCGACACAAACAGCGCATAGATGCTCTTCGCTGACACCGCCAGTCCAAAGTAATCCCCGATGAACGCGTTCCTCGTGCACGGGTTCTCGTGCGCCGCACACGCCATCTGATCCAGCCCGTCCACCGTCTGCCCAGGCTGCTCCGGATCCCACGTAAACTGCGTGATCCGGACATTGCCGCCGACCGGCGCGGCACCGCCACCGCTGTCTTTGAAGGCCTGGAGGGACACGTCGATGCAGAAGTTCGTCCGGCCCGCATGGTCCGGCAGGATGCTCGAGTCCGACGGGCAGGCAAGGCGGCGGTCGTAAAATGCGACGGCTACCGCACCGTTCGGGCCCGCGGCAACCGACGGCTGGAACTGGTCGCTGGGCGCGCCGGGCTGATCCACGTTGTCGTTCACGATTATCGGCTGCGACCAGCTGAGGCCGCCGTCGGTTGACTGTATGAACTTGACGTCCATCTGCGTGCCGTCCCAGTCCTCGTACACCAGGTAGAGGTGTCCGGGGTAGGTCGGACTCGCCGCGAAATGCTCCACGATCCCGTCGCGGAAGGTGGTGTTGGGCAGCATCCCGGTCGAGACGACGCCGATGCCGGAGGCCGCTTGGACAAATGGACTCCACGTCTCCCCGTCGTCTGTCGAGCGGGTGATGTAAATCGCCGCCGGCGTCACGCAGCACGGAGGAAACGACGCGAAGGCGACGTAGACGTGCCCCGCCGCGTCGACCGAGGGGTACACGTACGTGTTGGCGGGCCCGCTCTGTTGTGCCGGCACCGTGAGCTTCCGGACCGGCGAAAACGTCAGCCCGCGGTCTCGGGAGATGCTGTAGCGGATCTCGACGGCAAATCCGTTAAACACCGCCCACATCGCGTACACGTGGTCCCGGAACTCGCTGGCGGGGAAGTGGTTGACGGCGATCCACTGCTTGTCCTCGACGCCCCCGATCGTCTTGGACGACTGGTTCGGGACGCGGTCCAGGTAAGTCCCGCCGTTGCCGGTCACCCACGTCCGGCCCAGGTCGTCGCTATAGGAGACCCCAAGGGCCCCGTCCGGATGGATGTGGTTCACCCACCACGGATTGAACGGGAGCGTCACCTGATACACCCGGCCCTGCGTGTCGAAGTCCGCGTTGGGATCAGTGTTGTTCATCCAGCTCGGCGGCATGGCCTGAGTGCCGGTAGAGATACACTCATACCCCTGGACCAGGTTGTTGGCCACGGGCTTGCCGTTCAGGATCGTGTACGAACCGAGGTGGAAGTCGTACAGCGTGCTGAACGTCTCGAAGAACACCTTGGAGGTTCCAACCAGGTTCTCAGTACCCGGCTGCACCGCGATCCAGGACTCCGACCGGTTCGAGTTGTACAGCCCGGGGCGGCAGGTCCCGGGCAGCGGCGCGCTGGCGCCGGGCGGAACCGGATAGCCCCCGCCGGTAAACGGCGAACTGGCCACTTGATTGGTGAAACGGACGCTACCGCTCCAGGCGCCGGCGGCAGAGGTCGCCGGGACCCCGGCCCACATCGCGGCGAACACAGCGGATATGGTCAGCAACGCAGCGGTGGTTCGACCCGACATGCGTCTCCCTCCCATTAACGGCTCAGCTGGGGATGTCGTGCTAGTTCGTGAGCGGCGCGTCCCCTCCTGTTGTCGGAGCGGGCCTGCCGTCACAGGGGACGAATCGCCGGCCAGTCCAGCTCGATGCCCTCGGCGGTGAGGAGCCGCTGAAAGTCCGCCAGCAGGTCCGCCGACGCCCGCACCGCGTGAGGCCCAACCCTACGGTCCAGGCAAAATGCGGCGAGCAGTCCCGTAGCTTCACCGATGTTCCACTCGACAGGATGCAGGCGGAAGCAGCCATTGGTGATGTGGGTCGTGCCGATGTTCTTGGCCGCCGGCAGCAGATTCTCCATGCGGATCGGAACAAGCGCCCCCAGCGGAATCTGAAACGGCCAGGAGTCCAGGTCGATGTACCCGTCGCCGCCGGTGCTGGGGTGGAGATCGATCCGGTACGCGCCGACGCCCACGCTGTCCGCGAATTTCGCGGGACCGGCCTCCTTGCGGGCGGCGGCCGAGACGTGCTGCTCGAGCACCGTGAACTGGGCTGTGATCCGGCGCGACTCGCGAATGTAGGGCTCGTGCGCCATGCCGTCGCGCGTTCCAAAGGTCTCGCGGTGCAGCCGGAGCCCGGGGTATCCGGTCCCGCCGCCGGCGTGCGGCGCCTCTGTCTGCAGCCAGTAGAGCAACGACAGGCTCAACTGCTTCGCTTCATCGAGCGCCTTCGCGCGTGTCTCCTCCCCGCTGCCGACCAGCGGCTGCAGCCAGTAGTCGTTCTGCGGCCAGTTCACGATGACGACGTCTCGAAACCGCCCCTCGAGGCCCCGGGCATGCAGGATCCGCCGGTAGGTCCAGAAATTGACACGATCCTCAGGGGGAACCGGCACCCGGCCGATCCGCCCCGAATACGCCTGGCTGGGATCGTCGAAGTCCAGCAGCGCCCGGACGGTCCGCAGCGTCATCGGATGGGGGTAGTCCCATCCCAGGTGCGGGCCGGGCCAGAACCTCGCCCGGTACGAACGCCAGAAGTCATACATCGCAGGTTTGCCGATCCTGTGATCCTCGCCGGGCCGGTGCTCAACCGCAAACACCCAGGTGAACCCCTGCTGGTTGAGTGGGCCGGGCTCGGGCGCTGCGTGAGGCTCGCCGGTCTGCGCCTGCGACTCCGCTCCGGTTACGTGCTCTGTGCCGCTCAGCGCGAGCAGGTCGCCCAGTTCGGTCGCGTCGAGCACGAAATCGGCCGTGACGGTCAGGGGATTTCCGTCCGGTCCGGTCAGGGTCACACCGCGCACCATGTCTCCAACAGTCTCGACGGCTGCGGGCCGGTAGCCGCGCCGGACGGTGAGGATCCCGTCAGACTCGTGGGGGGCGAGGAGATCGTCAATGACCTCAGCGGCCACCCGCGGTTCGTGGGCCAAGCGGCTGACCCACGCGTTGCCGGGATTCAGGTACGGATCTCGCCGTACGGCGGGCGTGAGCGGATAGTGCCGGCGGTAATGCGTTCGCACGGCCTCACGCAGTTGCCGGTAGGATTCCGTCGCTCCAAACATCTCGATCCAGGGGTGCTCGTCGGGAGGAACGCCCTGCGTCGTGAGCTGGCCCCCGAGCCATGCGTGCGGCGACGCCAGGATCGTCTTGCGGCGCATGCGCGAGCCGGCGAGAGCCGCTGCGACACCGCCCAATCCTCCACCCACGACGAGAATCTCAGCACGGGCTTCCATAGGGTCACCCCTTCATGCCGGATAGAACGAAACTATCGACGATCCGCTGCTGCTCGATCACGTAGACGGCCAGGACCGGCAGCACGGACAGTGTCGTCGCCGCCAGCTGCAGGTGCCAGACCGGAAGGCCGTAGGTGTCGGTGAAGTTGTTCAGCGCCAGGGGGAGGGTGAACAACCCGAGATCGTTGATGAACACCAGCGGCTCTAGGAACAGGTTCCAACTGTACAGGAACGTGAGGATCGCGACGGCGCTCATGGCGGGCTTCACGAGGGGCACGGCCACCCGCCAGAAGACGCCGAGGCGGCCGAGGCCGTCGATCATCGCGGCGTCTTCCAATTCCCTCGGGAGCCCGAGAAAGAACTGCCGCAGCAGAAACATCGCCACCACCCCGTTCGCGCCCGCAATTGGCAGTGCAATGATCGGCGCGTGCGTGTTGACCAGCCCGAGCGTCTTCATGAAGAAGAAGTTGGGGATGATGGTTACTTCGGTCGGCATCATGAGGGCGCTGAGCAGCACCAGGAAAAGGCCGGTGCGGCCGGGAAACCGCAGCCGCGCGAACGCGTACCCCGCCGGCGCCGCCACACACAGCGTTCCGACCGTCACCAGCACCGCGATGTACAGGCTGTTGGCGTACTGGCGGGCAAACGGCTGGTAGCGAAAGACCTCGACGAAGTTCTGCCAGTGCCACCGGTCCGGGATTAGCTGGGGCGGAAAGGCGAAGATCTCGCTCGGCCCCTTGAACGCCGCCGACACCATCCACAGGAACGGGAAGAGAAACGGCACCCCCAGGACGAGGAGCGCCGCGTACCAGGCCGCGCGCCGGGTCCACGTGCCGGTCCACCGGGAGCTCATGCCGTCGCCGTCCGTCCCCGGGCCAGCCACATGGCCAGGGTCAGCAGGAGCGCCACGGCGAACAGGAAAACCGCCAGAGCGCTCGCGTAGCCGATGTCAAAGAACTGGAAGGCCTGCCGGTAGATGTAGTAGACGAGGACGTTCGTGGCATTCTCCGGCCCGCCCGCCGTCATCAGGAGAATGTGGTCGAAGACCTGCAGGGCGCTTGTGACGGTGACGATGGCGACGAACAGCGTGGTCGGAGCCAGCAGCGGAATCGTGATGGCGCGCAGCACGCGCCAGCTGCCTGCGCCGTCCACGCGGGCGGCTTCGGCGTATTCCTCAGGGATGGACTTGAGCGCGGCCAGGTAGATGGTCATGTTGAGGCCGACATTCTTCAGCACGCGGGTGACGATGACGGAGGCCATGGCCCAGCGCGGCTCCCGCAGCCAGTTCGGGCCGTGGATCCCTACCAGCGCCAGGAACTGGTTCAGGACGCCCTGCTCTCCCTGAAGGATGAACCGCCACACGATCGCCCAGGCCGCGGCCGACGTGACGACGGAGGCGAAGAACAGCGTGCGGAAGGCCGTGCTCCCCCGGAAGCCGCGCGCAAGCAGCAGGGCGAGCGACAGCGCGAGGGTTATGTTGAGGACAACGAGGCCGGCGGTGAACGTAAGGCTGTTCGTCAGCACCGTGTAGAAGAGGCGGTCGCTCAGGACCGCCCCGAAGTTGCTCGCGCCGACGAACGCGACCCGGCCCGTGAGCAGGTCGCGGGCCTGCAGGCTGAAGACGAAGACCGCAATGAGCGGCCCGACCACGAACGCGAGGAACCCCAGGACCTGCGGGCTGACGAGGAGGTAGGCGTGCCACGCGTCGAGCCGCGTCCAGCCCCGCCTCCGGGCCACGAGCGGCTACTCCTTGAGCAGCGGCTGAATCACACCGCAGACGTCTCCCAGCACCGCCCGCACGTCGGCGTCCGCCCGCCAGAGGCGGTCGAACACCGGCCGCGCCGCCGCCTCGATCCGGGGAAAGTTCGGGTGGCTGGGCAAAACTTTCCCCGTGCGAATGCCGTCGGCGACAATTTTCATCTGCTCCGGGGAGACCAGCGGGTTTGCCGTGAGAAAATCGCGTGAGGTGAGGACGGATGCACGCACCGGCGGAAAGAACTTGGCCATCTTGGCAGTGTTCTCCGCGTTCGTCATGAACTTGAGGAACTCGACCGCTGCCTGACGGTGCGCGCTCTTCGCGAACACGACGATGGCCGCCTGCCCGATCACACCAACCTGCCCTGCCGGGCCGGCGGGAAGAGGCGCGATCCCCCACGAGAACTTCGCCCCTTCGAGCTTGGACACACGGCTCAGCTGCGTAATCGTCATCGCCGAGCGTCCGGAGAAGAAATCGCCCTGCTCCCCGGGCGGCACGACGCTGCGGTCCTTGAAGATCATGTCGTGATAGAACTGGACGGCCCGGACGGCTTCAGGAGACGACAGGCCGCACGTCCCTCCGGTCCACGCATCGGCCCCGTAGGCCCGGACGACGGGGATCAACGTATGCCAGACCCGCACGTCATAGCCTTGGCCGTCGACGCTCTCGAAGCCGTAGATCCCGGATCCGGCGGTTCGCGAGATGGCATACGCGCTGCGCTTCAGCGCCTCCCACGTCCAGTTCCGCGCCGGAAGTTGATCCGGGGGCGTCAGCTTCGCCGCCTTGAACAGGTCCCGGTTGAAAAAGACGATGAACGGCGACGTGGAGAACGGCACGCCGTAGACCGCGTTCTTCTGCACCCAGAGTTCCAGCGCCGGCGCCGAGAGGTCCTCAAAGGCGTATGACCGGTCTCCCCGCAGGCTGCCGGACGCGTCGGCCAGGACGCCGGCGTTGATGAAGGTCGGCGCCGAGGTTTCGAGCAGCCAGCCCAGATCGGGCGCCGTTCCTGAAGCGATTTGGATCGTGATCTTTTGAACGTAGTCGCTGAAAGGGACGACATCATATCTGACGTCGATATTCGGGTGCGAAGCCCGGTAGGCCGCGGCGATCCCGTTCAGCAGGTCGAGGTGGGCCTGGTTGCCGCTCCAGATGGTGAACCGCAGCGTCGTGAGATCGGCCGATCGCGCGGCCGGACCGGCCGCCAGGATGACGAGGGATGCAACCGCCAGAATCCTGCGCATGGGTCTGGAAGAGTGATTCGCAGCGCCGGGAGAAGGCCCCTGCTTTCCCAGCCCTACTCCGTCGCGGGCATCGCCGCTCGACCGGTCAGGTTGATGCGTTTCCACGCCCCGCTCCTGAATCGCCACGCGAGGATGCCGGCGAGCAGGGCGATGTACGCGACGAGCCACAGCGTCGCCTCGATGTAGCCGCCGCCCAGCACTTTGACGGACACCCACACCCCCGGGACGAACACCGCCCACGCGATCACGACCCGCGCCCACATGGAAAACGCGGTGTCGCCCGCGGCCCGGAGCGCCTCAGAGAGCGTCATGGCGGCGGCGTCGAACAGCTGCCAGCTTGCCGACAGCATCAGCATAGTAGTACCGATCCGCAGCAGCTCCGGCGTCGTCGTGCGCTCATCCACGAACGGAGCCATGAACAGGCCGGGCAGGACCAGATACGAGAGGCCGACGGCACCCTGCCAGGCTCCGACCACCTTCGCCGTCAGGCCGACGGCGTGCGGGACATCGCGCTGCCCCCCGGCGCCGATGGCCTGGCCGACCAGAATGGCTCCCGCGCTGGCGACGGCGAACGCCGGCATGAACGACACCGAGTTGATCTGCAGCACGATCATGAACGCGGCCAGCGTCGTGGTGCCGAGCCCGGCGACAAGGACGTTGATGAAGAAGCTGAAGGCCAGGAACTCGAAGAACCAGTTGAGACCCACGGGGAGGCCGAAGCGCAGCATGCGGACGAACTCGCTCCAGACCAGGCGGACCCTTCGGAAGACGCGCGGCGCGCCGAGCCCGGCCAGGAAGAGGGTGAGGAAGAGGGTGAATGCGATGAGCGTGGCGAGGGCGCTTGCCAGCGCCGCCCCCCGGACGCCCAGAGCAGGCGCGCCCAGCTTCCCGTTGATGAGCACCCAGTTGCCGAAGACGTTGAGGGCCATCGCCGCCACGCTGACCACCATGGGAAGCCGCGTGTTCCCCAGCCCTCCATAGAAGTTGCCCAGTGCCTCCATGCCCACCGCCGCTCCACCCGTCAGGAGCCGCACCTGCAGGTAGGCGCTCATCAGCCCGTGGACCTCACCTTGATACCCGATGGTGCGCAGGAAACCCGGTACGGCGGGAATGCTCGCCAGACACATCAGCTCTGTGATGAACGCCACACCCAGGCCATACCATCCGTAGCGGCGCGCAGCAACCGGATTGCCCTCGCCGGTGAACTGGGAGCTGAAACTGCTGACGATAAAGACGAGCGCCATCGGGAGGATGAGCAGGTTGAAGGTGTTGGCCGCACCCGTGGTCGTGGCTGCGAGCGCCGCTTCGCCGAGGTGCGCGACCATGATCGCGTCCGAGACGCCGACCACCACCTGGCTCGACCGGGAAATGACCACAGGCCAAGCGAGCCGGAGAAGCCGGCGCACGGGGTTGACCGGCGAACCACCTTCGGGGGCCGGCACAGAGGTGTCGTGTTCGACGAGCACGGAGTCCATAGATCTCCTCAGACAGACTTGCCGATGTTACCGTGCGGACGCCCCTCTCGTCAACACACCGCTCGCGCTTCCATTACGGATAGGCCAAGCATAACGGGAACGACAGGCGGGGCTGCGTCAAGCCTTAGCCGTTCCGCTGCATCAATCGTTCCCGCTGGAGGTGTTCAGGAGGACGCTCCAGATCAGGTGGAAGCAGCGTAAGCGGCCAGGTCAGAGGCACATCCTGTGGAGGCCAGCAGATCGTTTGGCTGCATGCCTGAAATGACAGGGTGCCAGTCACTTCAAGCCTGCCTCCACCGTCATAGACCGGCTTTAACTCTTGACGAGTGCCGAGCACTACCTCCACGCGGACGCGCAGGAGGCGCGTGTAAACCGGAACCTGTTCCTCAAGCGGAGATGTCCAGGTCTCGTCCGAGGCCGGGTAGACCGGCTCCCCGGCGGCCACGTATGGCTGCGCATTCATGTGCAGCGTGAGCGGGCGATAGTCCGCGCCGGCGCCCGGCGCATAGACGTGCAGCCCCGGCCTGGGCTCCACTTCGGCCAGCAGCGCGAACCGGTTCCCCGGGTAGACCTCCCGCTGCAGGGTCAGCGTCCGTATGGCGACCTGCTCACCGTCGACCTGCCAGACGGTCTGGAGATCAGACGGTTCGCCGTCTTCGGCAAGAATCGTCGCGAGCGCCCGGCGGTGAAAGTACCGCTCCTCCATGTACTTTCGGATCACCGTGCCAGACCCGTCCACAAAGAACATGACCGGATGAGGCACGCCATAATCGCGCGTACCCGGCTCGACCGTCTCGTTGAGCAGGCCGAACGTGCGGATGATCGCGGAGTCCGGGTCTGACAGCATCGGATACGTGATCCCACGGCGGTCCGCGAACTCCCGCAAGACTTCGACAGGATCATAACTGATACTACAGATCCCGTATCCCCTCGCTCGCAGCCGGTCTGCATGTCTCGCCAGCTCCACGAGCTGGCCTTTGCAGTACGGTCACCAATCTGCACTGCGCATGAAGGCGATTAGTGCCCCGGCCGGCCCCGCGATCGTCTCCAGTGTCTGCCACCGGCCAAACTGGTCGCGGGCCCTAAAGACAGGGATCGTCTCGCCTTCCTTCGGTCCGGCCACTCGCGCCACCCGATTCACCACCATCGTGTGATGAGATGCCTCTCTCCTTAAACGCTTTCGGCCGTCGTGCATTCCCGGTCTAGCAGACCGCCGCCACAGCTAGTCCTCGATAGCGAACGGGCGTCCATTCTACTGTCCCCGGTCCACCACGGTGCAGGTGCGGATGCGATCCAGATTGTCTCTGACGAGCTTCGAGGCGACAGTCATGATTTCGCGGACTCGAGGATCGGCGACCCGGTAGAAGACGTTTCGTCCATCGCGACGCGTCATCACGTAGCCGCACCAGCGCAGGCAGGCGAGATGGGTCGAGACTCGCCCCTGCGGAGCGCCAATGATCCGGACGAGTGCTGTAACATTCTTCTCCTCCTCGAGGACGGCTTGGAGAATGCGTAATCGGGTTGGATCGCCGAGCGCCCGGAAGAACTTTGCGAGGAGAATGGATTTCGAGAGGTGCGGCACCACAAACGGTGCCGTTATCCGAAGTGTTTTCATTGACGACTCCGCCTGTCCATAGGTTCCTCCTAATCCGACGGATGGCGTGCGGTCCTCGACCTCTTGTGCCATAGAGCCACGCCAAGCAGAAGGAGTGCAAGACCAGACGCAACGAGAGCCGGCTTGCCGACGAGCACCCCGGTCACGGCGCCAATTCCTCCTGCGAGAAGTAGTGGAAGGAAGGCGCAGCAAACGAGGAGCCCCAATACGAGCCCGATCTCACCGGGTTTCATATTGCGACCTGCGCCGTGTCAGCGTAGATACACCATCCAGCCGTGGGCGCTGGGTACCGCCTTGGACATTTGGCTTGAATCCTCCAATATGATAATATACGGTTTGGCGGATATGTTCCAGGGGGCGGATAAGGTTAAGGCATGATAGCGCACTTGACCTTAAACCTAGGTTCAAGGTCTATTGTGGGAACACCAAATCACGTCAGGAGGCCGTGCATGCACCAGGTTTCAGCGAAAGTCACCGAATTGGCTGACAAGATTGTCGGGGCGGTACCGCGGTTCGACGCGGTTGGCCAGAAGATCGCCGTTGTCCTCTACCGTTTGCTGAGCGAAGGGAATCCCGTGCCCCTCAACCAGCTCGCTGGGGTCGCCGCCTTACCTGTCGACACGATCAGGGACACCTTGGCCATGTGGCCGGTGTTCTTCGATGACCAGAACGCGGTGATCGGGTACGGCGGCCTCACCGTGGTCGAGATGCCTCCTCACCGCTTCATTGTCAACGGACACACCCTCTACACGTGGTGCGCATGGGATAGCCTGTTTATCCCGGGTATTCTCGGCAAGACTGCACGGATTGAGTCCGTCTGCCCAGTAACCAAAGGCCAGATTTCGCTTGAGGTCGGGCCAGATGGCGTCAAGTGGGTCGACCCATCTACCGCCGTGGTCTCCTTCCTCACCCCTGGTCGGACTTTCGACCGTGATGTCATCGCGAACTTCTGCCATTTCGTTCATTTCTTTCGCTCCACCGACGTTGCGGCGTCCTGGATCTCACGGCACGCGGGAACCTTTCTTCTTTCTGTCGACGAAGCATTCGCCCTCGGGCAGCTGACCAACGCCCGGAACTTCGACGAAGCCCTTAGTGTGCACGTAGATGCGTAAGGAACCAAGAGTTAGGAGGAACGATGCTCACCATTGGCCGGCTTGGCTCCCTGGCTGGGCTGGAGCCGAAAACCCTCCGCTACTACGACCGGGTTGGACTCGTCCAACCGGCAGGCCGCACTCCAACTGGTTACCGCCTGTACGCTGCCGAGGCAGTCGACCGGCTCCACTTCATCGCCGGCGCGAAAGCCCTGGGCATGTCGCTCGCCGATATCCGCCGCATCCTGGCGGTTCGCGATGAAGGAGCGGCGCCGTGCCAACATGTCGTGGAGATCGTCGCCCGTAATTTGAGCAAGGTCGAGGAGCAGATTGCACAGCTGAGTCGCCTCAAAGGGGACCTTCATCGGTTGCGGCGGCGCCTGAAGGGGCGGGTCACTATCGACGCGCGGTCGGCTGAGGACTGCGTGTGCTTCACACTGATCGAAAGCTTCCACAAACCAAGAACGTCGGTTGCCGGGCAGCTCAGTCGCAGGTCCCAAGGAGGCCGCCATGGCTAGGACGCCGGTGTCCGTCGAGTCCTACGACCTGGTCATCCTCGGCTCCGGCTCCACAGCCTTCGCAGCGGCCATCCGGGCCGCGGAACTCGGCAAGACCGCCGCCATGACGGAATCTCGCACGCTGGGGGGCACCTGCGTGAATCGCGGCTGCCTCCCAAGTAAGAACCTGATCGAAGCTGCTCGGATCTATTGGGAAGCGCACCACCCGCGCTTTCCTGGCCTGCTTCCTCGTGGCATGGACTTGAACTTCAAGGAGCTCGTCCGGCAGAAAGATGGTGTGATTCATGACTACCGAGACAAGAAATATCAATCTATTGTCCACGACTCAGATCGCATCAAAGTCTACATGGGGCATGCAGCCTTTACGCGGGATGGGGCAGTTGAAATCAACGGGCGGCGGCTGGTCGGTCGTCAGTACCTCATTGCCACAGGGTCTCGACCCGTCGTCCCACCGATTGAGGGACTTGATTCCGTCCCCTACCTCACCTCTGACCTGCTGACCTCGGGGGAATCAGAGGAGTTGTGGGAACTCCCCAAGTCCCTGGTCATTATCGGTGGCGGGTACATCGCACTCGAGCTTGCGCAGATGTTTCAGCGCTTCGGCGCCGCAGTTACCATCCTTGAGCGCAGCGATCGGGTGCTTCCAGGGTACGAACCAGAGGTCTCTCAAGTGATCAGGGAGATCCTGGAGGAAGAAGGCGTCAAGCTCATGACAGGAGTCACCGTCCGACGTGTCTCACGGGACGGCGCCACGGTCGTAGTCGCCGGTGAGACGCACGGCGGCGAGCGCGCGTTCAAAGCCGATCGACTTCTCATTGCGGCTGGACGAACCCCTAATACCGATGGCATTAGCCTGGAGCACGTCGGCGTCAAGACCGACGGGCGCGGCGCGATCGTCGTGAACGAGGTCTTGGCGACAACAGCACCAAACATCTGGGCCGCCGGGGATGTGATCGGCGTGCATACCTACAGTCAGATGGCGACGCCTGTCGGTGCGCACGATGGGGTCATCGCTGCATCCAACGCTCTCAACGGTGAAAAGCGGACGGTGGACCACACGGTCATTCCGCGCACCATCTTTACAGATCCGCAGGTGGCCGTCGTAGGCTTGACAGATGAAGAGGCCAATCAACGCGGGTTTCGCTGCAACTGCGGCACGGTCCCGATGCGGATCGTTCCACGGACCGGCGCAGTCCGGGACACACGGGGGCTCATCAAGATGGTGCTCGACTGGGATTCCAAGCGCGTCCTTGGCGTCTCGATGGTCGGGCGCGACGCTGGAGAGGTGATTCACGAAGCCGCCATGGCGCTGCGCTTCAAGGCCACCGTCTACGATTTCATCGACATGGTGCACGTGTATCCGACCATGGCCGAGGCCCTCAAGATCGCGGCCCTGTCATTCTTCAAAGACGTCGAGCGGCTCTCATGCTGCGCAGAATGAACCGGGCGGCAGAAGGTTTCATCCCGCGAGCGCAGCAGCAAGCAGACCTCCGACAACAGCAACCAGGAAGAAGCTAATCGCAAGGGCAGCGATCAATCTTGGCCGGAAGAAAGCCGTCAGCAGGGCCACTTCTGACGCGCTCATCCCCAGACCGGTGATAACCAGTGCGACGACGGGCCCGACACCCAGGCCCTTGTGCAGCAGCGCCGCCGTGATCGGCAGGAGGATCTCGGAGTTGATGTAGACGGGCAGCCCGAGGGCCGCCATCAGCGGTATGGCGTACGGCCGGCCAGGCCCGGCAACCGAAAGGATCCATGACACCGGCAGAAATCCGCGGACGGCCGCTCCGATCGCCGTACCCACCACCAAATGGGGTGCAAGGCGCACGAAGGCCCTCCATGACGTCCGCCATGCTCGTCCGACGGCAGTCCGGACCCGCGGCCCCGCAGATACCGGCTGTCCAGCCGATACGCTCCCCAGTGGCGCAGCGTGCTCAGGCGCAGATCCTCCTGCCACTTCCTTGGCCTCTTTGACGTCCGACCCGAGACCGAGACCTGCCAGAAATCGGGCGATGCCCATAGAGAAGAGGAAGGTGATCCCGGCATAGATCGCGGTGGGCTTGGGCCCGATTAGGAAGAGCAGCACACCCAGGACAATGGGGTCCAACAGCGGGGAGGAGACTAGAAACGCCATGGTTGGACCGAAAGGCACGCCGCTGCGCAGGAGCCCGGCCAGCACTGGGATGGTCGTCATGGAGCAGAACGGCGTAACGGTGCCGAGTACTGCGCCACCAAGGTAGCCTAGCCCCGCGCGCCTGCGCTGGAACATCTCACGCACGCTCCGCTGTGGCACACGGCCCTGGATCAACGTGACCACGAAAATCAGCGCCAGGAACAGAGCGCTCAATAGAGGAGTCATGATCACAAACCAGCGGACGGCCTCGAGGAGATTGTCCATGCTTCCAGCCTCCCAATAGCAGACTTACGATGTAAGTTTGTGATTGTGAGATTAAGCCTTACGGTGTAAACTGTCAATAGGTGTTTTCACGGATCTTGGACGGAGAGGAGCGGAAAAGGTGACCCGGACCAGGGGGAAGCACGGCGGGAGGCGAGAGATGGCGACAGCGGGGCGGACGGGGCAACGGGGAACGTTGTCACGGGCCAGAGTCATGGGAGAGGCGCTCAAACTCATCGACCGGGAAGGACTGGATGCGCTCAGCATGCGCCGGCTGGGGACCGAGCTGGGAGTCGAGGCGATGTCCCTCTACCGCTATGTGGATGCTAAGGAGGCGCTCCTCGACAGCGTCAGCGCGCAGCTCTGGTCCGAGATCCGCATCCCCGACGAGCATGCCTCGGACTGGAAGGGAGCCGTCCGAGAAACAGCTCACTCGCTGCGCGGGGTTGTCCGGGCGCACCCGCACTCGTTCTCGCTCCTGCTCTGGCGGCCAACCCTTTCAGAGCCAGCCCTGCGCGTGTTCGACACGCTGCTCCGCACATTCCACGCCGCCGGGTTTGGCGGCGCGCTGGCCGCACAAGCCCTGGGAACAATCGTGGCGTACGCACTGGGCTATGCGATGGTCGAACGCAACTGCAGGCTCGGTCAGTCAGAGGCGGCCGTCCGACGCTGTATCACACCAGAAGCAGCGGGCCGGTTCCCAGAGGTCTCCGAAGCGTTCGCCGAGTGCGACACAGATGCGCAGTTCGCCTTCGGTCTGGACACGTTGCTCCACGGCCTCGACGCGCGGCGCCGGAGTAGGTCTCGTCGAACCCGCTAAATGTCATCCAGGATGTATCCGGTCTTATCGGCTCCCCCCGGGCCACACGATAATCGGCATATTGACCACAATGCCGGGGCGCCGGATAGTCACCTCGTCCTTGTCGACAGCTCCCCGGATTTCGGCCACCGACCGCAACATTCGAGTCGGCATTCCCTCCTTCCAAGTGACAAGAGTGACCGACCGTAGCGGTGTGTATCGTGGATCGCCGGGCACTGAGTCGAAAACATCCACCTGGAAGCCGAATGGTCCTTCGCCCTTCACACCGTTGGTGAACACGTAGACGTCGCCCAGAAGATCAGCCGGTACGCGGGCCAGGCTGGGGACCACGAGGACCTTCGGACCCATCATGCGCGTCAGCATCTCCGCGACCTGGGGATCCGATGCCTCGGTGTGGATGAACTGAACCTCCCGACCGTTGTATGACCCCTTCACGGGCGGCGTCAGGCTCTGACCCATGCCGCCCATCTGGCCGGCCGGCGTGGTGGTCACAGCGAAAAAGATCGCGTAAGCGGTGAATAGTGCCGCTGTTAGCACTGCGCCCATGGCTCCGTACCGCATCAGCGCATCCTCCTTCCACTTATGTGCCACTCCCTGCTCACTCTTCGCCGCACACGTGCCCAATGGCGGTGATCGCGGCGCAGATGTCCTCACGTCCTATCCCGCCATCTCGCACGGCGACGGTTACGAGCTTCTCCCGAGGATCGGCCCCGACGGATACGACCCCCGGGACCTTGCCGATCGCTTCTTTGAGGTTGCCCGCGCACCGCTGGCAGTGCATCGAAGGGACTTTGAGGGTAATCTTCTCAAGCTTCTTTTCAGGCGCGGCGACCCGCGGCTTAGGCAGCAGGCGCCCACCGAAGGAATTCAGAAGCACCGTGCTCACGCTCGCCACCATCGCCGCCATCGCCCATACGGGGTGCACCAAACCTGTCACCGCTGCAGGCACCCCAATGCCATTGAAAGAGAACGCCAGGGTAAGATTTTGCACGGTCTTGCGAAAACTGGTGCGGCCGATGTTGTAGGCGTCGACGACCGCGCCCAACCGGTCGCCCACGATGATGATGTCGCTGGATTCAATGGCGACGTCGGTTCCCGCTCCGATGGCGATCCCCACGTCCGCCTGCATCAGTGCCGGCGCGTCGTTGATCCCATCCCCCACCATGGCGACGCGGAAACCCTGCTCCTGCAGCGCGCGTACCTTCGCGGCCTTTTCCGGCGGCAGCACCTGTGCATACACCTCGCTGATGCCGACCTCCCCAGCGACGGCCCGGGCCGTCCGCTCGTTGTCACCCGTGATCATTACCGGCTCCATGCCGAGGCGTGTGAGGCGGTCGATCGCTTCTTTCGCGTCCTCTTTGATCTCATCCGCAATCGCCACCAGCCCCTGGAGCCGGCCGTCACGCGCGACGCCGATCACGGTCCTGCCCTCCTGTTCCCAGGTCTGGATCTGCGTCGCTGCGGATGTGAAGTCCACACCCTCCTCACGCAGAAAATGGGAACTCCCGACCATCACCGTGGAGCCGCTGACTTGCGCGCGGATGCCGCGACCTGCCACGGCTTCAAAGTCCGCCGCAGCCATGAGTTCGATCCCATCACGGTCGGCGCGATCGACAATCGCCCTGGCCAGTGGATGTTCCGACGGCGCTTCCGCGCTGGCTGCGAATCGCAGCACGGCTCGCTGATCGCCGCCCATTGTGAAGAGGCCAACCACGCGCGGTTTCCCGACCGTGATGGTCCCGGTCTTGTCCAGGACGATCTTCTTGACATCCTTGAACACCTGGAATGCCTCGCCGCTGCGCATCAGGATGCCTTTCCTTGCCGCCTCGCCTCCACCCCGGATCATCGCCAGCGGCGTGGCCATGCCCAGGGCGCAGGGATACCCCATCACCAGCACTGCCAGCGCCCCGAACGTTGCCCGCGTCCAGTTCGGCTGGCCCGTGATCAGCCACGCGGCGGCCACCCAGATGAGGACCGCGACGCCGGCGAAGGTCAGTACACCTGGTACGTACCATTGCAGAATCCGATCGACGAGCTGGATGATGCCGGGCTTCAGCGCCCTGGCTTCCTCGATATGCCGGGCCACCTGCTGAAGGAAACTCTCCTCGCCGACCTTGGTCACCCGCACGACAAGCGTGCCCGACTGGTTGATCGAGCCGCCGATGACCTCGTCGCCGGCTACCTTCTCCTTTGGAATCGGCTCGCCGGTGACCAGACTCTCATCAACCGCGGACGCACCGTCCACAACGACGCCGTCCACAGGGACCGATTCACCCGGCCGAGTGCGAACCGCATCGCCGGGCCTGACCGCTTCGATTGGGACCTCCTCTTCCTTGCCCTCGCGGATCACCCGAGCCGTCGGCGGCTGCAGTTCCATCAGTTTGCGCACCGCCTGGGATGCCCGCGTGCGTACAAAGAGGGATGCGTACCCTGAGAGGATGTGGTACGTCGTGATAAAGACGGCAACCGCGAAGAAATCTGCCATCGGG
Source organism: bacterium (assembly GCA_044868695.1). Classification (GTDB taxonomy): domain Bacteria; phylum Sysuimicrobiota; class Sysuimicrobiia; order Sysuimicrobiales; family Kaftiobacteriaceae; genus JBIOWP01. The sequence goes on along the minus strand of JBIOWP010000016.1, from coordinate 3,399 downwards.
AAGCTCGGCCGGAAGAATCCTAGCGTGCCGCCGATCAGCCCGGCAAACGCGCCGAACTCCAGGAGCACGTGCTGATTCAAGATGCCGCGGCGCAGCGACGGAACCGCCATCCGCAGGATGTCCAACCCGGGCCCGAACATCGCGGCGATCGCCAGGAGCGGCATCAGCCAGCGCATCGCCGCAAGCGGCCGGCCCAGCCACATCAGCACCATCAAATCGAGGGAAATCACGGTGAAGGAAGCTGCAATGAGGAGCCGACCGCGCTCGCGCCGCAGTTCCGCCTCCTCGTCCTCAAACGTGCGCACCTTCTTGGGGTCCCGAACGGTGTAGCCGACGCTGCGGATGGCGTCTTTAATTTGCGACTCCGCAGCTCGATCAGGGTCGAACTGCACCAGCGCCTCCTCGTGCGCCAAGCTAACGGTGACCTTCTCTACGCCGTCCAGCCGGCCTACGGCCTTGCGCAGCGTCTCCGCGCAGAATGAGCAGGACATCCCGCCTATTTTGACCTGCATCTTCGCCATAATAAACCTCCTGCGAGCAGTCCATCCATATGGACCATACACCTTCCAGCGGGCTGGAAGGTCAAGGGGTCTCGCAACAGGTCAGACAGGCCTGAGGGTAATGACCGGTCGGGGGCGTTGTGCGCTCAGCGCGCGGTTCTCGATGATGTGGCAGAAGCGGGCACGGGCAGCGATTTCTTCCGCGGACAGTGTGGACGCTCGTTTTCGAGCCTTCGTCAATTCATCTCGCAGTGCCCGCATGCCTCTGATCCGGTGGGTCAGCTCTACAATTTTGCGATCAAGGAGGTGCACCACGTAAGGACACGGCGAAGCCCCATGGTCGCGCACATCGAAGATCTCGCGGATGTCGGCCAGGGTTAAGCCAAGATCCTTGGCCTTTCGAATGAACTCGAGGCGGTCAGCCGCGCGCGCGTCATAGTCCCGGTATCCCGATGGCGTGCGCGGCACTTTCGAGAGAATCTCAATGGCCTCGTAATATCGTATCGTCTTCGCTGGAACGCCGGTGCGGCGCGCCAGCTCGCCTATGCGCATTGCTCCATGCTAGTGCCGCGTCATGCGGTGGACCGTCATCATGCACGCGCCGACAACGGCGCGAAGACCGGCCACTTCCGCTCTGGCCGCGGCCTCCTCATGCTCGGTGCCGGGCTGCATCCAGACGACCTTAGCACGAATCGCGATCGCGTCCTCTACAATGGACGGCACGTACTGCGGGCGGCGGAAGATCTGCACCACATCGACGCGGTCCGGAATGTCGCGCAGGCTCTTGTATGCCTTCTCTCCCAACACCTTGGTGATGGTGGGGTTGACGGGGATGATACGGTATCCGACCCGCTGGAGATAGCTGGCCACGTCGTAGCTCGGACGGTCGGGTTTGTCGGAGAGCCCGACGACGGCGATCGTCCTCGCCGAGTCGAGAATTTGCTTCAACCCGTCCAAGGTCAGCTCCACGGCATACTCCTCGATCACGATCCCAGCAGCTGTTCCAGCCGGGCGCGGTTGAACCCCACGACCGCTTCACCGTCAATAATGGTGACCGGCGTGGCATAGAAGCCACGTTCCATCAAATCGTTCATCGCCTGCTCGTCGATACTAACATCCTTCTCCGTGTACGACACGCCCTTCTGGTGAAGGAACTCCTTCACCTTGCCGCAGAACACTCAGCCCGGCTGCGAGTAGACGACGACAGACTTCGGCACCGTCCCTCACCCCCTGTCAGACCGTTGTACGCTAGACTACTGCGAAATATTTCCCGCCCGTGGTGGAGTTGAACCGTATACTCATTCTGAGAGGTGCGAGAGGGGAAACCATGCGCGCAAAAGCGTCGGTCATCGGCGTGTCCGTGGTTGTCGCACTCGCAGCAATCGCAGGCTTCGTCCTTTTCCGCCTCCCTTTGGTCCAACGTCCGCCGGAGGCCGCTTCAGCCCCGTCGCTGCGGCCCGCACCGGATATCGAGGTCACCATGTACCAGGGCCAGGAAGAAGTCGGGGGCGAGAAGATCGCGTTGTCCGACCTCTGGGAGAAGAAGCACCAACCGGTGGTCCTGAACTTTTGGGCAGGACTGTGCCCGCCCTGCCGCGCGGAGATGCCGGACTTTCAACGGCTCTACGAGCAGCCCGATCGGAAGTTTGCCCTGATCGGCGTCGATATCGGTCCGTTCATCGGCCTGGGATCCCGCGACGACGCGCGCGCGTTGCTGCGTCAGCTCAAGATCACCTATCCCACCGGTACGACCTTCGACATCAGAACCATACGAAATTACGAAATCCTGGGGATGCCGACCACTGTGTTCATCACCGCCAGCGGTCGGATCTGGCGTAAGCACGCCGGGCTGCTGACCTTCGATCAGATTATGGCGCTCTCCACCGAACTGGTCCGGGTGTCCTCGCGATGACCCTGCTAGTGTGAGCGTGCCGATGGCCGACGAATCTCAGACGTTCCAGCTCCCCCCACGCCGCACGACACGGTCTGTCGCGTTCGCCGTAGCACTTGGCGTGCTGCCGATCCTGATTGTCGCAGGGTTGCTGATCCTCCTGATTGCCGTCCGAAACCGCGCGGAGAGCACGGTGGCCGATCTCGCTACGCTGATCCCGCTGGGGTGGGCCTTCGCAGCCGGAATGGTGGCTAGCGTGAACCCGTGCGGGTTCTTCATGCTGCCGGCGTATCTTTCGTATCAGCTCGGGGCGCGCGGCCCCATCGAGGGGGCGTCGCGACTCCGCCGCGGGGCGCAAGGGCTCGGCCTTGGCGTGGTGGCGACATCGGGCTTTCTGCTCGTCCTGGCCGCGGTTGGCGGTGTGATTGCGGTGGGGGGGCAGTGGCTCATCCGGACCTTCCCGTATGTCGGCGTGGCCACCGGCGCCGCGCTCATTGTGCTGGGTGCGTGGATGCTGCGCAGCGGCCGGACCATCGGGCTGTTGGCCGCCAGTCGGGTCCATGTCGCACCGCAGCGCAGTACACGCAACGTGTTTCTGTTTGGCATCGCGTACGCTGCGGGATCGCTGAGCTGCACGCTGCCGGTGTTCTTGCTCGTGCTTGGAACGTCGCTGGCCTCCCAGGGGCTGCTGGCGCCTTTCGCTCAGTTCATCAGTTTCGGGCTGGGCATGGGGACGATTCTCATGGCGGTCACCATTGGCACGGCCCTCTTCCAGGATGCGCTAATCGGAATGGTGCGCGCGATCGTCCCTCACGTGCATGGTCTCAGCGCGCTATTTCTCATCGGCGCCGGTTTCTACCTCGTGTATTACTGGGTCTGGTTGTCCGGTGCGATCCTATAGAGTGGACTGACGCCGCCAAGCTCCTCAGGACATCAGACATGCCATGAAGGGGGCTGCGATGAACGATCCCGACCTCCTGGCTCGCTATAACTACGATGAGTTCGTGC
>JBIOWP010000015.1:0-54212 GCA_044868695.1 bacterium | reverse complement strand
ACGAGACACCATAACGGGGGGTAGAATACGATGGCAAAACTCCATCCCTATCTCAACTTTGCGGGCAATACGGAAGAGGCGTTCAACTTCTACAGATCCGTCTTCGGCGGGGACTTTACCTCTGTGGTCCGCTTCAAAGACATGCCGGTGGAAGGCGTCAAAATCCCGAAGCAGGATGAAAGTAAGATCATGCACATCGGCTTGCCGATCGGCAAGGACAGTGTGCTCATGGCGAGCGATTCGCTCCAGTCGCTTGGACAAAACCTGGTCCAGGGCAACAACGTCTACGTTTCGGTTCATCCGGAGACCAAAAAGGAAGCAGACAGGATCTTCGCCGCCCTCTCCCGGGGCGGAACAATCGAGATGCCCATCGCCGACCAGGTGTGGGGTGACTACTACGGCGCCTGTAAGGACAAATTCGGCGTGCAGTGGATGGTGAACTACAGCTCTCCGAAAGAAAGATAAGACCCTCGATGGAGACACCACAGACCACGTGAGGGGGGATGTACGTGCGGTATGTCGATGGGTATGTGTTGCCTGTCCCGAGGAAGAACCTGCGTGCCTACCGCCGGATCGCGCAGCAGGCGGGAAAGGTCTGGCGGAAGTACGGCGCCTTGGAGTACTTCGAGTGTGTCGGGGACGATCTCAGCCCGAAGTGGGCGAGCATTAAGTTCCCACGAACGGTGCGCGCGAAGCCTAGCGAGACGGTGGTGTTTTCATTCGTTGTCTTCAAGTCACGCGCGCACCGCGATCGCGTTAATGCCAGGGTGATGAAAGACCCGTTGATGAACGACCAGGGGCCGATGCCGTTCGACATGAAGCGCATGGTCTACGGAGGGTTCAAGGTGCTGGTTGAGGCCTAACAGTTGACATCCATCGGGAGGCAACCGAGATGCCCAAGATCTCGCCGTTCTTGTGGTTCGACCATCAGGCCGAGGAGGCCGCGCGCTTCTATGTCTCGATTTTTCCAAACTCGAAGATTGTGACGATCACCCGCTACGGAGACGCAGGGCCCGGCCCTAAAGGCAGTGTGATGACCGTGGTGTTTCAACTCAACGGACAGGAATTCATCGCGCTGAACGGCGGGCCGCAATTCAAGTTCACCGAGGCCGTATCGCTCTCCGTGGACTGCAAAACGCAAGAAGAAGTAGATCAGTATTGGAAAAGACTCTCAGCGGGTGGGGAAGAAGGACCCTGCGGCTGGTTGAAAGACAGATACGGCCTGTCGTGGCAGGTCAATCCCACGATCCTGGGCGAGATGCTGAACGACCCGGACCGCCGGAAATCGAAGCGCGTCATGGAAGCCATGCTTCAGATGAAGAAGATCGACATCAAGACGCTGCGCCAGGCCTACGAGCAGGGCGGATGACTGGAGGGGACCATGAGGAGGCTTGTCGTCGGCACTTGTTTGACGGGCCTAGGTAAAGACTCACCCGCCTTCAGTGCCCTGCCTCAGATTCCCAGAAGTGTGCGTACCGCGTGACGAACCCCACCGCGTTGACCTCGAGCTCAGCGACGAAGCTCCCACCCGCGCTCTCGTACCGGTAGGTCGCGACACCGGTGCGCCGGTACGCTTGTTCGAGCGGCTCCAGGGTGAACGTCGGGAAGCGGAGCCAGGCCGCCCGCACCTCCGCCGCCTGTCCAACGGCAAGATCAAGGCGGCGGATCGGGAGCAGATTGGTGGATGGGCTGAAATTGAGATCAACGTCAATGCAGCCCGCCACCGCGGAACACTCGGCGCCATTGAGGCGCCAGCGGCGATCTGCATCAACAGACAGCTCGATCTCCACGAGCTTGCTTCCCACCCAACCCCTGACAGTGCCCGACGCAGTATGCCACTTCGCATCGCACACGACCAGGTAGTCCAGCCGGCACGGCTGATCGTCGTGGGCAAAGACGGCCGTTCCCATCAGATGCCATTGCGAACCACGCAGGATCAGGCGACTGGACTCGTGGCCCGGTTGGTCCAGTCTGCGCCACAGGATGGTTGTGGTCATCGGGGTCACCCAGACATCATACTGGAAGTATCCAGCCTGCAGGGAAGTTAAGGCGCCGCGACGGAGGTCTTCATCAATGACCGAACAATCAACCAACCGACACATTGCCGTGCCCCAGTCTGGCAAGGGAGCAGGAGTGCTTGTGCTGCATGCTTGGTGGGGATTGAACGATTTCTTTCGGGATTTCTGCGACCGGTTGGCGCAAGAAGGGTTTGTGGCCCTGGCACCCGATCTGTTTTCTGGAAGGGTTGCCCGAACGATCGAAGAAGCGGAACAACTTAATTCGCAGTTGAATGAGGCGGAGGAAATGCCTCCTTTGGTCTTGTCCGCCTGTGACGAGTTGAGCAAACACCCCGCCATCACCGGTAATGCGCTCGGGACCGTTGGGTTTTCGTTCGGCGCGTATTGGGCGCGCTGGCTAGCCCAGGAGAAGCCGGCATTGATCCGGGCGGTCACTATCTTCTACAGCAACGGCTGGAATGTCCGGCCATCAAACGCCGCTTATCTCGGCCACTTTGCCGAGACGGATCCGTATATGAGCAACGAGGGGAAAAAGGGACTGGAAGATGGGCTGAAAGCACTCAACCGTCCAACAACCTTCTACACATATCCGGGGACAGGTCATTGGTTCATGGAGAAAGACCGCCCGGATGCTTTCAACGCGCAGGCTGCGCAACTCGCCTGGGACCGCACCGTCGCGTTTTTGCATGAGCACTTAGAATCATGACGCCATGAGACACACGACCGCGCTCTTGCTGGCCACGGAGCGCGCGCTGCTGGTCGCGCGTCACGCCTCGCGCTGGACGATGGAAGAACATCTGCGGGACACCTCCCCCGAGTGCCTGGCCGTTGACCCACACCAGAGCGGACGGGTGTACTGCGGGACCTGGGGCGGCGGACTCTGGCGCAGCGACGACGGCGGCGGGCGATGGGAGCCGGCGGGGTCTGGAATTTCGTACGGCGAGATCACCGCCGTTGCGGTCAGTCCGGCAGAACGCGGTGTTGTCTATGCGGGGACTGAGCCAAGCGCGGTCTTTCGTTCCGACAATGGGGGGGAAACATGGAGCGAGCTGGCGGGCCTGCGGGCGCTCCCATCCGCAGGGTCGTGGAGTTTTCCGCCGCGCCCGGACACCCATCATGTGAGGTGGATCGAACCCGACCCCGTTGTTGCCGGCAGGGTATTTGTCGCGATTGAAGCCGGCGCCCTCGTCCGCACGCTCGACGGCGGCCGGACGTGGCTCGACCGGGTGCGCGGAGGACCCATCGACACGCACTCCGCCGCCACCCACACGAGGGCCGCGGGCCGCGTGTACTCGGCCGCAGGCGACGGCTATTTCGAGAGTGCGGATGGAGGCGAGAGCTGGACGCGTCAGGTCGATGGGCTGCGGCACCGCTACCTGGTCGGTGTCGCGGTCGATCCCGGAGATCCGGACACCGTGGTGGTCTCCGCCGCGTCCGGACCATTCGTCGCGTACAGTCCCAATAGGGCTGAAGCCTACGTCTACCGCAAGCCGGCGCGGGGAGTGTTCCAACCGGCCATGGTGGGGCTCCCCGACGGTCACGGGACGATTGCGAGCCGCCTCGCGACGAATCCCCGCGAACCGGGCGTCATCTACGCGGCGAACAACCACGGCGCATTCCGCTCGGCGGATGCCGGGCAGACCTGGCAGGCACTGGAGATTCCGTGGCCGGCGGGAGCGTTTGCCCGTGGCGTGGATGCGCTGATCTGCCTTGCGTGACGTCAGCGGGGGAGTTCCTGCCCCTTCCAGGTCCACGTGGGGGTCTTCCACCCGTCCACACCGTATTCAGCCATGCATTGATCGACGAACGCCGTAAAGGCGTCGAGCAGGCCGCGACGCTTGGCCAGGTTCAGCAGGTCCACCCGCATCTGCTCGTGGTTGCCGGAGTAGTTGCGCTCGTAGAGCTCGTGGCGCCCGCCGAACTCGGTCCCGATCGCATCCCAGATCAACTTGAACAGCTTGATCCGGTCCTCCGCTGAGCTGTCCGACCCGCGGTAGAACCGCTCCAGGATCGGGCGCAGCTCGTCGCTCTTCAGGTCCTTGTAGCTCGAGGGGACGACGATCGGGCCGCCGCCCAGGACCAGCTCGAAGATTTCCTTAACGCGCGGCCACGCCAGCGTTGCGAACAGCCGGCCGGCTGCCGCATACTCGGTCTTCGGCAGCACACTCCCTCCGGGTCCCGGCTGAGGATCGAGAGCCATCGCCGAGGTCAGGGCCCAGATCAGGTGCCGCCAGCCCATGACCTCGCCCAGGTTGGCCTGTACGCCCCGGTAGACCTCGGTCCCCGTCGCCGCCAGCCCCTTGGCGAGCAGACCGCACATGAAGTCGAGCTTGACGGCCAGGCGCGTCAGGGACTGGAAGTTGTAGCGGTTGAGGAATCCCGATGCCGCATAGAATCCCGTGGCCTTGTCGATGTCCCGGTACACCAGGACGTTCTCCCAGGGGATGAACGCGTTGTCGAACACGAGCACGGCGTCGTTCTCGTCGAAGCGGCTGCTGAGCGGGTAGTCAAACGGGCTGGTCGCGCCCGCCTCGTACGAGGTGCGGCAGACCAGCTTCTGTCCCCGGGTATTGAGCGGTGCAAGAAAGACCAGCGCGTAGTCCTCGGCCTTCCCCTGCTCGAGCTGGGTGGCGCTGTTCTGCGCCACGAAGGTGGCATGCGTGAGGGCGGATCCCGTGGCCAGCATCTTTGCCCCGCTGACGATGATGCCGCCGTCGGTCTCCCGGACGACGTGAACGTAGACGTCGGCCACCTCATGGACCGGCCGGTTGCGGTCGACCGGAGGATTAACGATGACGTGATTGAGGAAGAGCACCTTCGTCGCGTACTCGCGGTACCACTGCGCGGCGTTCTTGCCGAACGGCTCGTAGAAGTCGGGCGCGGCGCCGAGCGTCGCCATGAACGAGGCCTTGTAGTCCGGCGTGCGCCCCATGAACCCGTACGAGAAGCGCGCCCAGGTGACGATGGCCTCCCGGGCTTCGAGCAGCTCCTGGGCCGAGTAGCTGGGTTTGAAGAACTTGTGCGTGAGAATGCCCTGGCGGTCCGTCCCGAGCAGCGTCTCCTTGTGCTTGGGATCGTGCAGGGCATCGTAGAGGCGGGCGATCGAGCGGGCCGCGTTGCGGAACGCGGGGTGGGTCACAACGTCCGTGACGCGCTCGCCATAGATGTACACTTCCCGCCCGTCCTGCAGGCTGTCCAGATACTGCTTGCCGGTCATCGGCCCGGTAATCAGCTCCAGCATCGCGACCTCCTTACCGGTATCGGCCCAGGCGCTGCAGCGCGTGCAGCACGAAGCGGTCATCAACGATCAAGCTGATGTTCGCCTTGGTGGGCACGAAACCGTTCTGCGCGTACCACTCCTGATCGAAGCGCAGGCTCTGACGGTTGACCGTGCCGTCGGGGTCGAGCCACGGCATGACCATCTTCTCATAGAGCGCGACATCCTTCACGGCGGTGTGCTTCGCCATGGCCGCAATCACCGCGCGCCGCTGCTGAGGCTGCTTCTTGACAAAGGCGTCGTTGAAGTCCCTCACGCCCTGCAGGTAGGCCACCATGAACCGCCGGCCCGCGTCCAACTTCTGGCGGCGCATCTGGGGCGCGTAGAGGACCACCGCGACCTGGTGGTTGGGGTAGATTTTGTCCGCGCTCTCGATGAAGACGCCGATCTGCTGCTCGAGAGCCTGCGTCCTGAACGGCTCGATGAGCAGCGCGCCGTCCAGCGCCTTGTTGGCCATCGCCGGGACCATGTCGGGAAAAGCCATGATCGTGATCTCAACGTCGTCTGCCCGCAGGCCGGCCCGTTGGGCGAACATCACCAGGTCGATGTGGGGAGAAATCCCCCGCGCCGCCAGGCCGATGCGCAGCCCCTTCAGATCCGCCAGGGTCTTGAACCGGCCGCTCTCCACAAGGTCGCGCCGGATGATGAGGGCCTCGTAGCTCTGCCCCTCTCGAATCGTGCCCTTGTCGGCCACGATGCGCAGGTCCACGCCGCGCGCGAGCGCGTTGAACAACCCGGCGCTGACCGCGCCCCCGCCGATATCCAGCTGTCCCACTCCCAGCGGGGCGATCATGTCCGCGGCCGAACGAAACGGCAGGAATTCGATGGTCAGCGCCTGCTCCTCAAAGTACCCCTGCTCAACCGGGACGAAGAATCCGGCGTCGCTGACCGAGGCCACCACCCCGATCCGCAGGGTGGACATCGGGATCTGGCCACCCGCCGTCCCCGCCAGCAGCACGATCGCCGCGAGAACACCACCGATCGACCTCACCCGGCGCATCATCCTCCTGCCCCCCTCCCGCCGTCCAGGCCCAGCAGCCGCACGGCATTCCCTCTGAGCATCCGCTGCTTGTCTTCTGCAGACGCGTCCATCGCCTCGATCGCGCGGAGCGTCTCCCGGATGTAGCGCGCCCCGCCCTCGGCGTCAAACGGCATGTCGCTGCCGAACAAGACGTGGTCCGGGCCGAAGAACGCGAGGCCGCACTCGAGCGCCGGCGGCGAGCCATACAGCGCCGTGTCGGCATAGAACATCCGGTAGTACTCGTGCGGGTGCTTCCGCAGCGTGCGCAGCAGCGCCGCGTAGTCCTCGTCGGCGGTCCGGGCGCCGAACTGATCATAGGCGTTCTTGATCCGGGATTCCAGGAACGGCACGGTGCCGCCCAGGTGGTGGGTAATTACCTTCAGCCCCGGGAAGCGGTCGAGGAGCCCGCTGAAGATCAGGCGCGTCATGGCGATCGTCGTGTCAAACGGCCAACCGAAGACGTGCCAGATCTCATAGAGCGACTTCTTCTCGTCCGGGTAGTCCGGCGGGGTGGCGCCGCGGGCCGGATGCAGCCAGACCGGGACGTCGAGCGCGGCGACCGCCTCGAACACCGGCAGGAACTCGGGCGAGTCGAGCGGCTTCCCGTTCACATGGGTGAAGATCTGGGCGCCGCGCAGGCCGAGGCGGCGCACCGCGTGGTCCAGCTCGCGCAGCGACGCGTCCACGTCATTCAGCGGCAGCCCGGCCACCGCTCCGGCGAACCGGTCGGGGTGCGCCGCCACGAGAGCCGCCAGTTCCTCGTTCGCGATGCGGGCCAGGCCCACGCTCTTCCCCACAGGCGCCACCGCTTCGATGGGAGGCAGGGCCAGGCTCAGGACCTGAACGTAGTCGGGAAAGCGATCCATAATCGTGAAGCGCGTGTCGAGGTCGACAAGCGTGGGGATCCCTGACACACGCTTCTGCATGTAGAAGCCCGCGGGCGCCGTTGCCACCATCGCATCGAAGTATCGGGCGGGCAGGATGTGCGCGGAGATATCGATGTGCTTCGCGGACATCATAAGGTGGCCGCCACCTACCGTCTGGGGTTCCATGGGATCAGGCGTCGCTCGACGGCGTCGAGGATGAGGGCGGCCAGCCACCCGAGCATCGCGATCACGACGAGCCCGACATACATACGTTCCACCGTGAAGATGGTCCAGGCCTGCCAGATCATGTAGCCGATCCCATTCCGCGCCCCGACGATCTCCGCGATAACGATCAAGATCAGCGCGATCCCCAGACCCAGCCGGAGGCCGGCGAAGATCAACGGGAGCGCGCCCGGCAGCGCGATCGTCAGAAAGACCTGCAGCCGGCTGGCGCCCAGGTTGCGGCCCACGTCGAGGAAGATGGGCTGGATGTTCAAGACGCCGGCCATCGTGTTGATGAGCACCAGGTAGAAGACGCCGATCGCGACCAGCGCTACCTTGGAGGCGTCGCCGAGGCCGAAGATGAGCATGACCAGCGGTAGGATCGCGCTTTTGGGGATCGGGTACGTGGCCGCGACGATTGGATTCAACGCGGCGCGGGCCCAGCGCGACAGTCCCATCACCAGGCCGAGGACCAGCGCCGGTGCTCCCCCCACCAGGAGTCCCAGCACCACGCGCCGCAGGCTCGCCGCGACGTGGCCGAAGAGCTCACCCGATGCTAGGAGGTCGCCGAACGTCCCCACGATCGAGGACGGCGCGGGAAAGAACCGCGCGTCCAGCACCCGGACCCTGACGAGCGCCTCCCACACCATGATGAGCATCAGCGGAGAGAGCACGGCGATCAGCTGCTCGCCCGCGACGGCGAGCCGCGGGGAGAGAGGCTTGGGGCTCCGCGAGGCCGCCTGCTCAGTGACCCGAGACACGCGCACCGGCCTCCTCGGCTTTCGCCTTCAGGACCTCATCCCGCAGCAGCCCCCAGAGGTGTCCGGTGAGACGGCCATACGCCGGATCGGCCCGGATCTCGTACGCCTCGCGGGGGCGCGCGAATGGCACGTCGACGATGGCCTTGATCTGCCCCGGAGAGGCGGTCATGAGCAGCACGCGGTCCGCCAGCACGACGGCCTCGTCGATGCTGTGCGTAATGAAGACGACGGTCTTCCTGGTCTCCTGCCAGATCTTGATGAGCTCCGCCTGCACCAGCACGCGCGTCTGCTCGTCCAGTTCGCCAAACGGTTCGTCCATCAGGAGCACTTCCGGGTCCGCCGCAAACGCCCGGGCCACGCTCACCCGCTTCTTCATCCCGCCCGAGAGCTGATACGGATACGCCCGCGCGAACCGCGTCAGCCCGACCTGCTCCAGGTACCGGTCCACCGTGCGCGCCACGACCGCCCGGGGCGCACCTCGGAGCCGCAGGCCGTAGCCGATGTTCTCCTCGACCGTCATCCACGGAAACACGGAATCTTCTTGAAACACCATCGCGGTCGGCCGTCTCTGCTCACTGGTCCGCGCGATGGTGATCTCGCCCGACGACTGGCGTTCCAGCCCGGCCATGATCCGGACCAGCGTCGTCTTGCCGCATCCCGACGGACCGAGCAGCACAAAGAACTCGTGGTCGCGGATGACAAGGTCCAGAGCGGACAGCGCGGTCACCGACCCATATCTGGCCGGGAAGACTTTCGTCAGGCCGCTGATGGTGATTTTCGGCTCCGCCCGCTCGCCCATGATGGCCTCTCCGCTCAGCCGCCGCCGTCGGGGAGCCCGGCCCGGCGCGACGCGAGGGTGCGCCACGCCTCGATGAATCCGCCGGGGAACACCAGCACGACCAGCACAAACAGCACGCCGAAGATCAGGAGGTGCACCTCCGCCAGACGCAGCGCCAGTCCCTCACGGAGCAGCAAGAAGAAGGCTGCGCCGACCAGCGGCCCCCACAGGGTGCCCATCCCTCCCAGAAACGTGATCAGGAGCGCATCAAACGTCCACAGCGGACTGAACGCAAATTGGGGATAGAAACTGACGTGATAGTATCCGAACACACCCCCGGTGACACCGGCAAGCGCGCTGCTCAGCACAAACGCGGACAGTTTGTGGCGGAAGGCATGGACGCCCACGGCTTCGGCCACCGCCTCATCTTCCCGCACCGCCGCCAGACCATAGCCGAAACGAGACCGCATCACCCCCCAGGCAGCGCACGTCGTGAGCGCGGCCGCTCCCAGCGCGAGGTAGTAGCGGGGAGCCAGGGCGTAACCCGCAAGCGCGGCAGCCGGGAGCGTGGACACTTCCGGAAAGAGGTTCCCGGTGGTAATCCGGAGGATCTCGGAGGCGGCCAGCGTCCCGATCGCGAAGTATGGGCCGTGCAGCCGCAGCGAGGGCGCCCCGACGAGCAGCCCGGCGGCTGCGGCCGCGGCCATCCCGGCCGGGAGGGCCACGACCAGCGGCCGGCCATCCAGCCACAGCAGCCGCGTGACCAGCGCGCCCAGCCCGAAGAATGCCGCGTGGCCCAGGCTTACCTGCCCGCTGAATCCACCCAGCAGGTTCCAGCTCTGGGCCAGCGCCGCGTACAGCAGAATCAGGAACCCCCAGGTGAGAATGCTCCGGCTCGACGTGAGGTAGGGCAGCGCAGCCAGCGCCCCCACGCCGGCGGCGACGACCATGGCCCGGAACGCCCCCCGCGCGTTCATGATCGTGTAAACAGCCCCTGCGGCCGAACGCTCAGCACAAACAGGAACATCGCCAGCCCGACGACCTCCCGGTACACATTCCCAAGCAGGAAGCCGCTCATTGACTCCGCGACGCCGAGAAACACCCCGGCGACGAACGTGCCGAAGATGTTTCCCATGCCGCCCAGGACGATCACGATCAGGGCCCGGAGCGTCCAGCTGAGGCCGATCGCAGGGCTGATCGCGTCGGAGACGCTGACGAGCGCCCCGGCGACGCCGGCCAGGGCGCTGCCGAGCGCGAACGCGGTGAGGTACACCGTGCCGATGGGAATGCCCACCAGGGCCGCGGCCTGACCGTCATCGGCGGTTGCCCGCAGCGCCGTTCCCGCCTTCGTGCGGGCCAGGAAGAGATGCAGGCCCCCCAGGACCAGAAACGCGAGCGCCAGCGCGCCCAGCCGTGAGAGCGGCACCACAACACTCCCAAAGGCCGCCACCTGCCCGGCATAGCTGGGGGTGACCGCCCGCTCATCCGCCGTCCAGGCGAGGATCGCCAGCGTCTGCAGGATCAACGCGAGGCCGAACCCCAGGAGGATGGAGTTCTTGATCCGGTGCTCCTCTCCGAACCGGACGAGCCGCCTGAACAGGAGCCAGAACAGGACTGCGCCGGCGGCAAACAGCGCCGGGCCGGCGACTAGCACCGAGAGGAACGGATCGACCCCCCATGACGTAAAGAGCCAGACGCTCAGATACCCACCCAGCATCAGCAGCTCGCCGTGCGCCACGTTGAGCATTGCCAGGACGCCGAAGACCAACGACAATCCGACCGCGCCGAGCCCATACAGCCCACCGATCAGCAGTCCGAAGACCGCGTTCTGCAGGAGAATGGTGGTCACGTGGGCTTCGCCGGACGTGCCGTACCGAGATACACCTCGATGACCTCGCGTCTCGCCAGCGCCTCTTCCGGGGCGCCCTCTGCGACGTGGCGCCCCGAGTTGAGCACGATCACCCGGTCGCAGAGCGCGCGGACGGCCCGGACGTTGTGTTCGACGATGACCACGGTCACGCCCCCGGCCCGGATCGTGCGGAACATCGCCAACACGTCGTCGACCTCCGCGGCATTGAGGCCCCCGAGCGGTTCGTCCAGCAGCAGCACGGTCGGGTGGGTGGCGAGCGCGCGGGCAATCTCCAGGCCCTTCCGCTCCGTCAGTGTGAGCCGCGCGGCGGAGACGCCGGCCTTGCCGCCGAGACCGACCATGCCGAGGAACCGCAGGCTCTCGTCGCGCGCGCGCTCGAACGCGGCGCGGTCCCGCCCATAGAGCCGCGCGACCAGGATGTTGTCAAGAACCGACAGCGAGCTGAGCGGCCGGACGAGCTGAAACGTTCTGGCGACGCCGAGGCGCGTCCGGGCGCTGGGCGCGAGCAGGGTGATGTCACGCCCGGCCAGGCGCACTCTGCCGGTGTCGGCCCGCAGGGCGCCGGCGATCAGGTTGAGGATCGTCGTCTTGCCGGAGCCGTTGGGACCCAGCAGCCCGAGGATCTCCCCCTCTGCAACTCCGAACGAGACGTTGTTGACGGCAATCAGGCCGCCAAACGCCTTGGTGAGACCCTCGACCTCCAGCAGCGGCTGACCGCCACCGCTCAGCGTTCTCTCCATGGGCGCGCCGGGTACAGGAACGGCACCGCGCCCAGCTCCTTCGGCCAGACCAGCTGCTGGCTCCCGCCCTGCCACTGCACCACCACAAATGGGACGATGCCCGTCCCATCCGCGCGGAAGCGCACGGGGCCGGCGACCGTCGACAGATTGGTCGCGGCCATCGCATCCCGAATGGCGAGGGAGTCGAGCCGACCGGCCCGCGCGACGGCGTCCGCGACGACCTGGACGCACGCGTACGAGGGACCGGTGATGACATCGGCCGGGCGGCCGAACCGCTGCTGGTGCTTCGCGTTGAGCTCCGCAACACCGGGGAACGTGAAGGCGTGATGCCAGCCCGGGGCCAGGAGCACGAAGTCCCCATCCTTGCCCAGTGCCTGCGTCCAGGAGACCGCATCGGGAGCCCGGATCATGAGGATCGCCTTGGGGGTGAAGTCCAGTTCCTTCATCTGCCGGACCATCGCCAGCCCGTCGGGCGGAGTGGGCACCGAGAAGACCGCCTCGGCTCCCGCCGCTTTGGCCCGCAGGATGATGTCCGAGAAGTCTCTCGTTCCCACCGTGTACTCATCCGAGACCACAATCTGGTAGCCGTACTCCGTGGAGCGGGTGGTCCACAGCCGCGCCAGCTCGCGTCCCCAGTCGGTCCGTTCCGAGAAGATGGCCACCCTGCGGGGACGCTGCTCCGCGGGCACGCTCGCGTTGAGGAACCGGTAGATCCCGATGGCGATGTCCGGCGATTTGATGAAGGGGGAGAAGAGAAACTTGAAGCCCTGCTGATGAATGGCGTGCAAGGCGAACGCCACGCCGCAATACGGGATGCGGTTCTTCTCCGCGACGGCGGCCGCCGCGGCATGCAGGTCACTGCCGAACCCTCCCAGGAACACAACCACGCCCTGGGAGGCCAGCGTTTCGAGGCGGCTGACGGTCTTGGTCGGGTCGGATTCGTCGTCCAGGATGGTCAACTCGAGAGGAAGACGGCGATCACCGACACGCACGCCGCCCCGCGCGTTGAGATCCTCGACGGCGATCTCATAGCCGGCTTTCACCTGCGCGCCGCCCCCGGCGAACCGGCCGGTCAGCGGAATGACCGCCCCCAGCCGCACGGTCTCCGCCGGCCCTCCCATGCTCCCCTGCGGCAGGACGCCGAACATCAGCGCCGCAACCACGATGACTACGGACGATCGTCGTATACCCATCCCCCTGTGCACCATGTCTCCCCCTTATCGCCAGACTTCCCGTGCCGTCTCCGCCACCAGGGCGAGCTTTGCCCATTGGTCATCTTCAGTCAGCAGGTTCCCCTCCATCGTGGAGGCGAACCCGCACTGCGGGCTGAGCGCCAGATGCTCCAGGGGCACGTAGCGGGCCGCCTGTTCGATCCGGCGGATCAGGTCTCGCTTGGACTCCAGCTGAGGCCGCTTGCTGCTCACCAGTCCGAGAACAACGGTCTTGCCCTTGGGGACGAACCGCAGGGGTTCAAACGTGCCCGAGCGCTCGTCGTCGTATTCGAGCAGGAACCGGTCGACCCGCAACGTGCTGAAGAGTTTCTCCGCGATCGGGTCGTAGCCGCCCTCCGCATACCACTGGCTGCGGTTGTTGCCGCGGCAGAGATGCATGGCCAGTGTCACCTCGGGGCGGTGCGCCCCCTCCAGGCACGTATTGTCCGCCCGGATCGCCTCATCCAGCGCCGCATCGGGTTCCACGCCCATCTCCGCCTTAATGTACGCGCGCCACTTCGGGTCGATGTAGTAGCTGTAGCGGGGGGCGTCGATCTGCAGGTAGGCGATACCTTCCGACACCAAGGCTGCAATCTCGCCCTTCATGATCGGGACGATGTCCCACAGCAGCGCGGAGTGGTTCGCGTAGGCCTTGTCAGTGATGCCCCGTTTGAAGGCGATCGCCGGGAACTGGTTGGAGGTGGGCAGCGTCATCTTGATCGCGCCCGGGCTATGGGACCGCAGGAACGGAAGCTCATGCCCGGTCAGGCGCCGCACCTGCCGGAGTTTGGCGGTCACCACGCCGGTGACGCTGCTCACCGCCACTCCTGCGCCGCCGCTCTTCCACGACCGCGCCACGGCGTCGCCGAGATCGAACCCCTCGACGGCGTCGATGAAGTCGCTCATGAAGTTGCGCCGCCGGAGCTCGCCGTCGGTGAACACGTCAAACCCCAGCTCCTGCTGTTTGGCGAGCACACGCAGGATGTGACGGTCTTCGATCGTCCGGAGACGCTCGGGAGTCGCCCCGGCGTTTCGGGCCTCCAGCAGCTCACTGGGACGCAGGAAGCTCCCGACGTGGTCAGCCCGGTGATGTATGCGCATCGCCCCCGACCCTCGCTGTTGGGAATTCCTGCATTGTATTCTCTCTCTGCGGGGGCTCACCCCCTGCCGGCGGGCGGCATGGACAACCGCACCCGGTCTTCTACAATGGGCACAGGCGCACACTCGAGGAGACATCACCGATGACTGAGGCCGCGATTGATGCGAGGTCGTTTCGCAACGCGCTGGGGCGATTCGCCACGGGGGTGACGGTGGTCACCACGTCGACGCACGACGGCGTCCACGGCATGACGGCCAACGCCTTCACGTCGGTCTCTGTGGATCCCCCCCTGGTGCTGGTCTCGGTCTCCCGGCAGGCCAGAACGCACGGCTATCTTAGCGACACGCGCCGGTTCGGCGTGAGCATCCTCAGCGTGGACCAGGAAGCCTACGCCTGGCATTTCGCCGGCCGCCCGCGCGACGGGCTACGGACTCCGTTTGTCTGGAAACGGGAGGTCCCGCTCCTGCAAGATGCACTGGCCCACCTCGTCTGCCGCGTCGAGGCAAGCTACCCCGGAGGGGATCACACGCTGTTTCTCGGCCGGGTCGAGGAGTTGTGGTACCGGGATGGCTCACCGCTGGCGGTCTACCGGGGGCGGTTCTTCGGCCTGATTCCGTTGCCCTCCGGGGAGTGGAAACCGGGCGAGGAATTTGCGCTGGACCGCGGCGAGCACGGTGAGCCGCCGCCGGAGCAGTGGTGGTAGGCGCTAGGCGCCCTGACTCGCTCCGCTCCGGCGGGAGCCTAGGGCCGCGTCAAGCGAGAGCGCCCCTGCCCCCAGCAGCACGACCGCCAGGGCGATCGCCAAGAGGAGAAAGTCGAGCTCCCAGCCCGCACCGCGCGCGCCGATGAACCCCACGCCGCCGCCCATCTTGACCTTGATCGACGTGACGGCCATCTCGATGACCATCAGCGCCCCGGCGTAGCGGACGAACAGGCCGAGAATCATCGCGATGCCCCCGGCAAATTCCACGAGAGAGACGATCCACGCGAAGGCCATCGGGATGGGGAACCCCAGGCTCTGGACGAACCCGCCAAACCCCGCTGGGCCCGAGGGAAACAACTTCGGGTAGCCGTGCATGATGAACGTCGCCCCAAGAGCGACGCGCAGGATCAACAGTGCCACGTCGCGCCCACCCATGGATTGGTTCACACGCTCACCCCCACCGGCATGGTGTGTGTGGCCAGCCTATGCGACAGGTGTAACAAACCGGCAACAGATGGGGACCGGCTCAATGGCAGAAGCCGCGGCCGGAATCTGAAAATGTCCGCCCGGGCTCCGGGACGAACTTCCAGTCGTATCCCAGCGAGCGCAGCGTCATCACGAGCACCCCAAACGTATCCGAGCTCCGCACTTCACTATTGGGTTGGGGAGATCTGAACCAGTAGAGACTCTTCCCCCCGGTGCCCACGACAAACTGGCGGATACCGCGGACGGCATCGGCCACGCCGTCTCGGTCTTGCGGGGCGAACCGTTCATAGTCGTGATCGTGGCCCACCAGCACGACGTCCGTGCCGGCCTCGTACAGGGCACGCCAGACGGCATCATAGGCGCGATCGCTGCCGTGCAGCCCAGAGGAGAACCGGGGATGGTGCCAGTAGGCGAGCGTGCACGCCGCCGGATGCGCCGCCAGGTCGGCCCGGAGCCAGCGCTCCTGCGGCGAACCCGGCCCGCATCCGCCGGCGCGCGAACAGTTCGAGTTGAGCGCAATCAGGTGCCACGTGCCGAGATCGTAGCTGTAATAGCCCTTGCCGGGATCTCCCGCCGCGGCCCCAAAGTAGTCGAAGTAGCCTGACGCGTTCCGCTGGAGGTACTCGTGGTTGCCGACTGCCGGGCGCGTGATCGCCCGAAGGCGTCCCCAGGTGGGGTCGTACGACTGCCTGTACTTAGATAGCGCGCCGTCTTCGTACTGGCTGTCGCCCAGAACGAGGACCCCGGCCAGGTCCATCCCCACCAGCAGATCGGACGTGGCCTTCATGCGGCAGGCGTTTGCCGTCCCCGCCCCGCCGTTGTACTTGGCATCCGCCGGATCGCATGCAATGTCGCCGGCCGCCGCGATCACGGGACCGGACTGTGCAACCCCCGACGGCCCCCGGACGGCATGCAGCGCGAGGAGGACCATGACCATCGCAGGCAGGACCCACCATGTCAATCGCCAGCTCATCTCCCTCATCGTGGGCTTGCTTCAGCGCATCTCGGGGGTTTCCCTCGATGCTAGGCCGGCTTCGCGAGGGCCCGGTGGACGAACTCATTGAGGGCCTTCCGGGACGCATCCTGCAACTTCTGAAAGCGGATGGCCATGTAGACGCGGGACTTGGTGCGCACCACCACACCCGGGGACTCGATCGAGAGACCGTCGGGCAGCTTGAAGCGGACGACGACATCCGTCTTGCGCGCAAACGTCACCGGCGAGAGCACCATGAGACCGCCTGCACTGACGGTCTCTGTGCGTCCCCGGCTGACGGTCCCATCGGAGCGGCTTTCCACACGGGTGGTCAGACGCACCCGCACGCGGGGAAGCCCGCGCCGCGGCCGCGGCGCGGCCGGCTCCGCGACAGGTCCCCGGTGACGCTTCATCTCATACAGGGCGGCGTCTGCGACGGAGAGCAGTGCCTCAACGGTCCGGCCGTCTTCGGGATACTTCGCCACACCTACACTCACCGAGATCGGAGGCTCCTCACGGCTCGCCGCCAGCCGTTCGATGATGCGGCTCGCGACCTCCTGAGCCGCCGCCTCGCCGGTCTCGAGGAGGACGACGGCAAACTCGTCTCCGCCAAACCGCGCCGGCGTGTCGATGCTGCGGCACCGGGCCCGCAGCGCCTCGGCCAGCCGCACGAGCGCCCGCGTACCCACGAGATGACCGTAGCGGTCGTTGATCTGTTTGAGGCCGTCCAGGTCGAGCAGCATGAGCACGAAGGGCCGGCCCGTGCGCTGGGACCGCTTGATTTCCTCCTCCATGACCTCGATAAACCTCCGGTGATTGGCGAGCCCGGTGACTGAGTCGCTGATCGCCATGTGCCGCAGCGTCGCTTCACTCTGCTGCCGTTCGGACACCACGGCCGCCAGCAGCAGGGTCATGACCGTGGACACACTCATGAATGCCTGCACCAGCAGCAGGGACGCGTTCGCCGAGGCCATGGCGAAGGGCCCGAATCCACGAAGCGTGCCGTAAATCGTGACCCCGGATAGCAGGAAGGTGGCCGTTGCCGCCGCGCGGGAACCAAAGCGGAAGGCCAGCCAAACCAAAAAGGGAATGGTGAGAAATTCCAGCGGATAGTTCCTGCTGGCCGCGGGCAGCAGCCCCCCGAAGACAGCCTGGCCGACAAAGAAGAGGCTGCTGAGCAGGGCCACGGCTTCCGCGCTCAGAGCCCCCCTCCACTCCCATTGCGGCCGTGCGCTCCAAAGGACCAGCAGCGGGGCGACGACGAGCGCCCCTCCGGCGTCGCCGAGCCACCAGGTGAGCCAGATCGAGCCGTAGTCCGCCCACGCCGCGAAGCCGCCCAGCGCCAGGCTCGTTAGCCCGATCGTGGGACTGACCGCTGTGCTGACCAGACCGGCCAGCACAGCGAACATGAATACGTCCTGGGCCTTCTCAAACGCCTTCCGGCCGTGGGCATACCTATTGACCAGGTAACTCCCTACGAGTGCTTCCAGGGTGTTGCCGGCCGCGATGCCAAGCGAGGTTGCCGCCGTCCCGACGGTCAGCAGGTTCGCCGCGAACGCGCCGAGCAGGATTCCGGGGCAGACGCGATACCCAAACACCAGTACCGCGGCCAGCGCAATGCCCGTCGGAGGCCATACCGGTGTGGCGCTGGGATGCACAAACGCCAAGTGCAGCCCGAATCTGGCCGCGGTGAAGTATACGATGGCCAGGATCGCCACCGTGGCGGCGTCTCTAAGCACCCATAACCGGGCCTTCCTTCTGCGCATGGCTCTGCTCCAGACGGCAGAAGTGTCCCACTACTCTCTATGCCCGTTATCAGGGGCACTTCAGAAGGGCGGAGCCATACCGTTCCTTAGGCAGGTTTGCTCCCGCGGCTTTGAAGTACTGGAACCAGAACTCCCTGATCGAGAGGAACTTTTCGGCCGACAGGCCGCCGGACTTCGAGGCCCCTGCGCCGACCACGCAGACCTGGACGTCCCGTAGGTCCGGCACCCGACCGCCGGACTGCTCCCGGCCGATAATCTGCGTGATCCGCGCGGGGGTCAGATTCTCCTTGGTGAAGTCGTAGCGCCTGGACTGCTCGACCATGTCCGAAAAGATCACGAGCAGCCTCCGGTCCCCTTTGAAGGTCGAAAAGACCCGTTCGGCAAGCTGCATGGCATCAAGCACACTGGTGCCTCCGCGGCCGGAGGGCCGTTTTCGGACGACCGCTTCCGCTTCCTTGAGGACCTGGTCCCGCTTGGCTCGGATCCGCCGGTCGTAGTCGAGCCGGTTTTCCTTCAGCGGATCATACCGGTCAAACGTCTCATTGATGGGGTACGACGAATGCGCAAGTGGATTATCATCGATGATGTCGCCTGCGATGACACCACCGTCCGCGACAGTGGCAAGCACCTTCGTGAAATCTTTGATGTACTGTTGCCGGATGGCTTCCGCGCCCGTGCTCGCGGAGAGGTCGAAGAGCACCATCGTGACGCGGCCACTCGACTTCTCGCCGCAAGCGGCGGCCAGCAGCAGCGCACAGACAGAGAGCACCAGGGCACGCACGATGGCCACCGACACCCTCGCTCCTACAGGACCTGCTTCCCGGTCGAGGTCAGCACCCGCGTCGTCGCCACCAGGTCCGGAACTTCCGGGCAGTACCAGTCCAGCATCTCGAGGGTCACCGGCAGCGTGAATTCGGGATGACTCGTGAATACCGGCGGGACCGTCTTGTCCTTCCGCGCCTCGAGGTTGCACATCCGGTACTCCTGGACTAGCTCTTCGAACGCGTTCTTGACGATGTTCGCCTCATGCATCATCGCCTGAAGCGATTTTTGGCGGGACGCCACCATGTACTGCAGCCGGATCTCCAGCCGGTCCCGCCAGCGGCGCAGGCGCGCCAGCCGGCGCTTGGCGCGCAGCAGCGGAATCTCCGTCATCTGAATTTGCCTGGCCACCGGGTCGTGGGTCAGATACGACAGGACCGTGGCAATGGCGTAGATGAGGAGGTTGATCAGCACGAACGCCGCGGTCACGGCGGCGGGGCTGATGTCTTCCCGCCCCAGCGTCGTGACGTAGGCTTCCCGCACCATCGCAATCGCCGAGATGGCCCCCAACGGCGCCAGCACGCAGACAACCAGCAGAGACACCTGCACTCTGCTCGGTTTCTCCAGCGAGAGGAAAATCCCCAAGACGTGCGCGCAGCCGACCAGGGACACCGCCAGCACGAGCGTCATGACGTAGGTGAGCAGCTCGGCCTCACCAAACAGCCGGAACGCGATGGCGTTGAGGGGGAATTCCCCGATCAAGATCGCGAGCATGAACAGCCCGTACCCCAGGGGGTTCATCCGCCACTCGTGGTCGGGACCGCGCCTGCTCCGCCTGGCCTTCCGCTCCTGGTTGATGGCATTCGTGTTTTCGTCGTGCGCGTTCTTGAGCCTCTCGAATTCGTACTCCAGCTCGGTCAGGGAGATCTTCAGCAGGCGGAGCCGGCGCAGCAGCGCGCAGTAGCGGCCTTTGAGGCGCCCGTCCCGGTGGGACCAGCGCACCGCAAGCTCCTCAAGCGACCGGTCGGCCGTCTGCTTCAGGCGAAACTCACCGGGAGGGAAGGTGGACGCTTCCTCTGGGACTGGAACACCCTGCGCGCCATCGTATCGCCCCCGGCGTCTGGCCTGGACTCTTTGAAAATACCAGATGATGTCACGGATGACCATCGATGCCCTCCCCGACTATACGAGTATGCCCGGGGAGCCGCCGAATTACCCGGTGGATTTGCGGCGGATGTGAACCCGCAGGGGGAGGGGCCGAGCCTGGGGCGCCGGAACGGGTCGCGCGAGCTACGGATCTCGAGGGTGAAACCGAGCAGCCGGCCGCCTACTACGCGGCGTAGGACGTGTCTTCAATACACCTCGTAGAGCAGACCTCATCGGACACCCTGCTCAGGGGGGATGTTGGGCGAGACGGCCGCGGATTCGGCGACCAGATCCGGCAAGTGTACGCTTGATTAGATGTCCGGCTCCCAAGTTCCTCCCCGTCTTACCTGGGCGATCCATCTGCCCCAGGAGAACGCGGAAGAGGAAATCGTCGCAGAGATCAGCAACTGGTCTGGTAAGCTGGCGCGATCGCATAGGTTCGTCAGACCCTGAGGTCGAAGTGATAAGAAAGCAGCCCTGGTTCGAGCGGAAATTTCCGACAAGCCTGCCGGGGGATCTCTTCCCGGTCGTTATCGAACGCCTCCGCGGGACGCCTGCCCGCCTGGGGGATCGGCTCAGCTCTCTGCCGGAGCCTATGCTCACGCGCCGTTCCGGCAGCACGTGGTCCATCCAGGAAAACGCCGGGCACCTGCTGGACCTGGAGCCGTTGTGGCGTGCGCGGGTTGAAGATCTGCTGGCCCGGCGGCCGGAAATGACGCCGGCCGATTTGACCAACCGTCGAACCCATGAGGCCAACCATAATGCCACCCCGCTGCGGACGATTCTGAGCGGCTTCCGCGAGGCTCGCTCGGGATTGGTCCGCCGGCTCGAGGCCGTCGACGACGCGGCCCTTACGCACACGGCACCCCATCCCCGGCTGCGTGTGCCGATGAACCTGGTGGATCATGTATTCTTCGTGGCCGAGCATGATGACTACCATCTGGCGAGGATCACCGAGCTGATGATCGAGTTTCGCATGACGTGACGCCCTGGAGGTTGACGATCACCTGGGTCCGAGGCGGGTCTTGACCGCGTGGAGTTGGAGGCCCCTGATCGCAACCCGTTTGTTGCGTCCCCTGCGTCCGCCGACCAGTGAAACTGCAGATGCGTTCACCCCGAGCGCCTCAGCCAGCAGGGTGAGAACGGCCTCATTGGCCCTGCCTTCCAGCGGTGGGGCTGTGACGCGCACAACCAGCATGCCGTTCCGCCAGCCGCCGACCTCATTTCGCTTCGCTCGGGGGATCACCCGGATGTCGAGGATAGCGTGGTCCTTCACCGGGCTCCGCCCCCTCGGTCCTGTGACGTCCTTTGCCGCCCAGGGCCGGTGCCGAGCGGTAGCAATCCGGACTACGCAAGTGTTCGGCGGACCGAAACAGTGAGCGGGTGAAGCCGTCCGTTGACTCTTGCTCCAATGCTTCCTGGACAATGCCCAGGATCCATCTTTCGATGGACCCCCTCGCGTGCACCATCGTGATGGAATTCGCGTCGCACGGTCGCCCTCTCACCAGCCCCTTAGCGTCCTGGCGCCTACGGCGGGCACCGCCGAGGGTCGTAGATCGGGCTGCGCGGGCTGCAGGAAAATGGACTGCCCCGAGCGTGTGGCCCAGCCGGACTCGGACGGTGCTGGGGACCCCGGGGCGCCACCTGCTGCTGCGGCGCGGCGGGTTGGACGGGCCGCGGCTGCGGCGTTCGTGGCTGCACCGTTCGTGGTTGGGGTGCCGGGGACTGGCACCGCCGAGGGTCGTAGATCGGGCTGCGCGGGTCACAGGAAAATGCGCTGCCCCGAGCGTGTGACCCAGCCGGATTCGGACGGTGCTGGGGACCCTGCGTCGCCGACGGAGGCGGAACCGGTATTGTTCGGCCGCCCGCAGCAGGTCGCACCGGCGCGACACGGGGCGCGTCCTGAACCCCAGGAATAGGGAGCGGGGTTACGACTGGCGGAGTCTGCCGCACTACGACAGGCCGCTGGTCTACGATCCGGGGAGGCTTCGAAGCGTTGGCATGCTGCGGATTCCCCAACACGCTCTTAATGTTTGGTTGGATCGGAGCCATTGCCAGCACCCGGGTCCGGGTAAGCTCGCCCCTCGGCGGCGCAGACATCAGGCCGGGACCGATCGCCTTGGCTCCGGCGAACTGGTCCTGGAGGATCATCGTCCTGGCTTTGGAGTGATCACGGTACGTGTATTTGAAATGCGTGATGTTCACAGTGCGGATGTTGTAGATATTGATGTTGATGACGGTGATGTTGACTGTCTGGAAGTATTGAGGACTAGTGTAGTATGGCGGTATGTATACATCGGTAGGCGAGAGCGGGAACCACCCCACAATGCCGTCGATGACGAAGAATACAACAAGGGCCGGTACAAAAACAGGACGCGCGTAGATCGGGCCTGAAATCCAGCACCACTGGCCCCCGATCAAGATCCAGCGTCCATAGTGGAACGGTGCGAATCCCCAGGGTGAGTCATCGATCCACGTCCAGCCCCATGGTGAGATCCAAACCCATCGGCCGAAACGGTAGGGCGCCCAGTTGGCCTGGACTCGTGGGAACCAGCCCCACCCGTATCCTTCCACACTGCGCCACGTGCCGTAAGCGGCGAGGTCTTCAACACCGGTCACCATAGGAGACGCGTACTGAGCAGCAGCAAGAAGGGCCCGCTGTTCTTCCTGGTGGCGCGCCACAGACCACTGTCCGAACTCATCGAGGGCGGGCGTCGGAATGACCCGGTAGACCGCCCCACCGGCGGTGGGATCGCCAACCAATACGGTCTGCACGGCAGAGATGGCGATGGCGTAACTCGAGGTGGCGAACTCAGCCAGGCCTGACCAGACAGTCAGCCGCAGGTTCGATTGGTCGACCTCGAAGCGATAGCGACCGGGCTGCACGAGGGTGACGGATGCCGCCGTAGTCGCCACTTCGAATCGCTCGCCGGCGGGGAACTGCAACAGGCTGATCTCCATCGTGCCCTGCGGTACGCGGAGCTGTACCGTCTGATCGTCGAGATTGAGGATGTCGAGCTCGGTGTACTGGTCCATGCGGATCGCGGTCGATCCGATGTGAACCTCAGCACGCGCCTGGGCGTCAACCCACAGAGCCGCACCCGTGGTGAGTGGGTAGTTCAGCACTGCGGGGGCCCACTGGTTCACCCCGGCTGGGGCGTACGACACCTGCCCACGTATGTAGCTGAGTCGGCCGACGCGGCCGGAAGGATCCCTCGTCTGGGCCAGGGCGACCTGAGGACCAGAGAAGGGAGCGAGGGGAGCGACAAGCAAGGCTACCAGTGAGACAATCCCAACGCCTGAGCGAGTGAGGCCCATGGCAGTCTACCTCCCTGACGTCCCAAGGACGTTGCTAGATGATCCAAAAGGCCATCACTGACTAGTTACGCGCCCTCCGCTCGAAAGGTTTCAGTTGCCCCTGCTGAGGCGCACTAATCGCGTATGCCATGCTCCGAGGTACAACGCCCCCCGCTCCGAACCAAATGGCATCGTCCGATGTCAGCAAGGGGGTGGTGGCTGTGGAGGAGGCTGATGCGCATCGTTATCTGCAAGTGTTGAAAGAGGCCGGGTTAGAACTCAAGGGCCCGAAGCCCGAGGCTTGGTTCGATCGCCTGGAACGGGAGCAGGATCAACTGCAAGGCGCTTTGCAGTGGTTCCTCGACCACGAAGATCCGCAGCGGGCGCTGGATTTGGCCTCGCTCGTTTGGCGGTTCTGGATGTTCCGGGGCCATATCGACGAAGGACGCAAGTGGCTCGGTGCAGTGCTGGCCGCGGTCGAGACAACTGAGTCGCCTGCTCTGCGCGCAGAGGTCCTCCACGGCGCAGGCACCCTGGCTTTTCAGCAGGAAGACCCGCAAGCCGCACGCGCAAACTTCGAGCAGAGCCTGTCAATCTCGCGACGCCTGAATGACACGCAGGGCATCATCCGTGCTATGACCGGACTCGCGCGCGTGGCCCTCAAGCAGGGTGACTACCCATCTGTGCACGACCGGGCCGAGGAGGCGCTGGCGATGGCTCGTGGGATGGGCGATCGCAGCGCTTTGGCTGGCCCCGTGCACCTCCTCGCAGCCGTGACACGGATGGAGGGAGACTATCCAAGGGCGCGAGAGTTCTATCAAGAGAGCATCGAGCTCGCTCGCTCTCAGGGCGACGAGCGGCGGGTGGCGCAAGAAATCATCAACCTCGGCTCGGTGGAGTTCCTGGCGGAGAACTTTGATAAGGCGGCCAGATATTACGTCGATGGACTCAAGCAGGCGCATGCTTTGAGAAACACGTACCTCCTCCCCGTCCCCCTCATCGGCTTGGGCGCCATCACTGCGACGCGTGGGAAAGGTGCTCGTGCTGCGACATTGCTGGCGGCGGGTGAAGCTCTAGTGCAGGCGACAGGGGGCGTTCTGGACCCTGATGATCAGCCTATCTTCGACCAAGGCGTAGCGATGACGCGAAACGCGACTGATGAGCAGACTTTCACTGCGGCGTGGGCAGAGGGCCGGGCCATGCCACTCGAACAGGCCGTCGAATACGCCTTGCGGGGTGAGCAGCTCTAAGAGCAGCAGAGGTTAGAACGTTAGTCGACTCTGGTGGAGACGGCGGGATTCGCACCCCCGACAGTCGCTCGCACTCGCCCTATCGGGCGGCTCGCTCCTCAGGAGGTCAAAGTGGAAACTTACGACGACGACCTCAGCAGGTTTGAAGCGCGCGGCGCCGCGCCGTTGCCGGTCACAAATGATCAAGGCTACGTCGAATGTGGCGGTGCTCGAATCTGGTACGCAACTTACGGCGCCGGTTCGCCCGTGATCCTGCTGCATGGCGGCCTCGGCCATAGTGGAAATTGGGGTTATCAAGTTCCGGCGCTGGTCGGGAGTGGCTATCGTGCCGTTCTGATAGACAGCCGCGGCCATGGCCGCAGCACGCGCGACGCGCGACCGTTTACGTATGAGCTGATGGCATCCGACGTTTCAGCGGTGATGGATGCATTGCACCTTGAAAAGGCGGGTCTGGTGGGCTGGAGCGACGGCGCGACTATCGCATTGATTCTCGCTATGAAGGCTCCCACGCGCATTGCGGGCGTGTACTTCTTTGCGTGCAACATGGACCCGAGCGGCGTAAAACGAATTACGGAACCCAGTCCGATGCTCGACCGGTGTTTGAGTCGGCACGCGAAGGACTACGCTCAACTTTCGGCCACGCCGGACCAATTCAAAGCATTCGCCGAAGCGGTCAGCGTAATGATGAAAACGCAACCCAATTATTCGGCGCACGATTTGGCTCAGGTCAGCGTGCCAGTCGCGATCGTACATAGCGAGCATGATGAATTCATCAGGCGCGAACACGCCGAATACCTCGCTCGGAGCATGCCAAATGCAGAATTGGTCAATCTATACGATGTGAGCCATTTCGCGCCGCTGCAGAGGCCCGAGCAATTCAATATCGCGATGCTTGCATTTCTCGACAAAACGCTATCATAACTTTGCCACAAGGAAAAACTCGAAATCGCCAAAGCATTCAGCGTTTCAATGGAAAGGGACGAGCAGTCTCCAACCCTACGGCTCAGCAGAAAGGGCTCTATGGCTTCCTCTCAAGGAGGCAGGTGTTTGGCGCCGCCATGCACCGGAGCGGAGCGACTGGTGCATGGTGGAGACGAGGGGATTCGAACCCCTGACCCCCTGCGTGCAAAGCAGGTGCTCTCCCGCTGAGCTACGTCCCCACGACGTCCTAGTATAGCAGCTAGCTCATGCCCTTCCGCCTCAACAGCGTGACAAAGATCATGTAGTGGGTGACCAGGAGGAGCGGGACTACGAACGTTGGGATATACCAGACCGCACCCACCTGGTATCGAGTGACGTCGAGCCGTATCCCGTTGTAAAGCGCATTCACAAGATCCAGCGAACCGAGGACATTGAATACCCACACGAGTCCGCGTGCGAAATCCGCTCGGGCGCGCAAGGCCAGTGCCGCCGCCAGCGCCAGGAACATGGCGAGCAGGTCCCCGTAGGCGACCTGCGACACGAAACCCCGGGGGACGTCAGAAGACGCCACGACAGTAACCAGAAATGTCATGCCCAAGTGCCGCATGAGATGTGGAATCAGAAGGACAAGAAGTGCGCTACGAACCGGCATAGCGGCCAGCCAGGCTGACGCGAACCAGCGAACGAGCAGCGCGTAGACGAGGGTGCTGAGCGCGAACTGCAGGCCAAAAATCTGAAAATTCCCCAACCTAGTCCCCCCTCTTGAGCCGAAGCCGACAGGACGGAGGCTTCGCAGTAGTCAATTGTAGGTCCGATGGCCACCTCCCCCCTCTTCGCCCGCGGCTTTATCCTCCTGTGGTGCGTCACATTCCTGGGGTACTTCAGCTTCCAACTCCTGACGGCCAGCCTTCCGCTTTACGCCGTCGGGCTCGGGGCCGATGACGCCGCGGTCGGCCTGCTGACCGGCGTCATCGCCCTGGCCTCGCTCATCTCTCGCCCATGGGTTGGCTGGTGGCTGGACCGCGGCGGCGCGCGCTGGGGGATGCTGGCCGCCGGTTGCTTCTACCTGCTGTCCGCTGCCGGCTTCTGGTTGTCGCAGACCGTCGCAGCACTCATTGGATTCCGGGTTCTCTCCGGAATCGCCATCGGGTTGTCCTCCACGTCTTCTCAGGTGCTGGCCATCGCGATGGCCCCCGAGCACCGGCGGGGCGAGGCCCTCAGCCTGCTCAGCCTGGCGTCCAGCATCGGGCAAGGGGTGGCTCCCACGGTGGGCATCGCCATCGCTGCTGCTGCGGGCTATCCCGGCCTGTTTGTCATCTGCGGTGCGCTCGCGGCAGGCTGCGCGGGCCTGGCCCCAGCGCTCGCGCAGCCGTCGCCCCGGACATCTCGTCCTGACTCGAACCGTCTGATTCACCCGGCCGTGCTTGTCCCAGGACTCGTCCTTACCGCGGTGATGCTCACATTCGGTTTGAACTTCGGACTGCTCGCAGTACACGCAAGCCGGCGGGGACTGGCAAATCCGGGACTGGTCTTCGCGGCGCTCGCCGTGGGGCAGGTGCTGGTCCAAACTCTGCTGCGCCGCGTATCGGATCGGTTCGGACGGCGCGCGGCCATCGGACCTGGGCTTGGGCTCATTGCGCTGGGGACCTGGGTCATTGCAGCCGTTCCAGGCTGGTGGCTGCTCCTGGGCGGATTTCTGGCGGGGACCGGGCACGGCATGGCACAGCCCGCGATCTTCGCGTTGGGCTCAGATCTCGTCGGCGCAGGTGAACGCGGCAGCGCCATGGCGACGCTGGGCATCTTTCTCGAAATCGGCATCGGAGCCGGAGCGATCGGCGGCGGAATGCTCGGGAGAACCTTCGGTCTGGAAATCACGTACGCGCTGGCCGGAGGCGTTGCGGCCGTGGCTGCGGCCGTGCAGGCACGCGCCGTCGGCCGTCTACCTGCACGACGGCCTGGGTAAGATGCTGGCGGAACTCGCCCGTTCCGCACTGCGTATAGAATCAGCGGGCGCGGCTGCGCCCGGGAGGAAGTGCGAGATGCGAATGGCTCGAGTCATCACGTTGATGCTCGTGCTGGTCCTGACCCTGACGTCTCTGTCTGTTGCGGGACCGTCGAACCAGGCCAAACCGGCAAAGCCTCTGAAGGTCAAGAGCTATAAGGCGGGGGATCTCTTCTGTCCTGCGGGCGTGCTGATCTTCGGGAACATCGTCGTTCAGAAGGGGCGGTGCTACGTCCTCTTCGTCCTGCGGGACAGCCGCGGCACCTTCCTGGCGTTCGCCGCCCCGGACGCGAAGATCCCGCCCGGCCAGATCGTGCGCTTGAGCACGCCGGCCGGGGCGAAGCTCCGGGGGCGCATCTTCTATCTGGTGCCGATCAGGACGGCGGCCGCCATCGTACCCATGAACTCGGTGACGCTAATTGCGATCAGGGCAGATGACTTCGGGCCGCAGTTGTCCCTCACGCTCATCGGGACGCCGGCACCCAACCTGGCAGTGATATTTAATGTAAGGCTGTAGGGGGAACCCCCCTCACCCTACCCTCTCCCCCCAAATGAGGGGGGAGAGGGAGATGAGGATTTCTTAAGGGATTCTATAAGACACCAGTTCGCTGCTGCCCTCGGCTTCGCGGCCCTGCCCGCTGATTTCTCGTTGAATCTTGACGACACCCACACCCGCCGCGTACCAGGTGTCCAGCGTGAACGTTAGGATCCCCCGCGTCGTCGTCATCCGGACCTTCCACGCTCGAAACGCGCCGGCCGGCACCCGCACGGCCTCTTCACCGACCCAGGTCAGTGTTTCCGGCGCGCCCGGTGGGGATTTGGAGAGCCAGGTCCAGGTCTTCCCCGGCGCCGGCGGGAGCATCATCAAGGGCCTGGGCGGGTCCAGGACGACTGTGCGCCCTGCGGTCTCCGCCTCAACGGCCAGGACCGCGCCCGGGGTCGTCCGGTAGCAGCTGCGGGAGACTCGTGTACGGTCCGTCCGCACGCTCGTCGTTTCGACGATGGTGCACCCGGCGCCCGCCAGGGTTTTTGAGCCCAGGACCCTGACGGTGATCTGCGCGCCGTCGCCGCCGCCGCGAACCCATGCGGCGCCGGGAGTCAGAGGGAAGTAGGAAGAAGGAGCGGCACTGATCGACGCGGTGAGGCAGGCGAGGAGAACCAGCGTCACTCTGAAAGTCATCGTGTTGCCGTCATCGCCGCGCGGAGTTTCTGCGGGGTGATCGGCAGCGTTTGAAGGTGCACCCCCGAGGCGTCGGCGACCGCGTTGGCAATGGCGGCGCCTCCGGGCACGACCGGGGGCTCCCCCACTCCTTTCGCGCCGAACGGTCCCGCCTCCGACGGCACGTGGACCATGACCGTCTCC
Organism: bacterium; assembly: GCA_044868695.1. Lineage (GTDB taxonomy): Bacteria > Sysuimicrobiota > Sysuimicrobiia > Sysuimicrobiales > Kaftiobacteriaceae > JBIOWP01. Next base: position 25,680 of record JBIOWP010000015.1, on the reverse strand, counting down.
ATCGGCGGGACGTCCGCCGCCCTGGGAATCGGGTAGTCCGCAAACGTCCCATTCAGCAGGTTACCCTGCTCATCGTACGTCATCGCCTCGAGCAGTCCCCAGCCGATCCCCTGCGTGGCGCCGCCGCGCATCTGCCCGTCCACCGCCGCCGGATTGATGGCGAATCCCACGTCTTGAATGACGACATAGTCCAGCAATTGCACGTGCCCGGTCTCCCGGTCGACGCGCACCTTCGCCAGGTGCGCCGCAAAACCCGGAGACGCCTTGGGGGACGGGAGGGATCCGTTGCCCATGACGGGCGCGTACCTGGCGCCAAACGCCATGCTCTTCTTCAGGAGCGCTGCCAGGGGCACGGCGCGCTGCGGGGTCCCCTTCACGCGGACCTGCCCGTCGACAATCTCCAAATCGTCCGCCCGGGCTTCCATTTCGACGGCCCCGATGGACAGGATCTGCGTGCGCGCGTCCTCGGCGGCAAGCCGGACGGCCGTGCCCACGGTGTAGGTCGTCTTGCTCCCACCCGACATGCCGGCATAGGGAGCGCTGTCGGTGTCGGCCGTAATCACGCGGATCAGATCCGGATCCACGCCCAGCATCTCCGCGGCGATCAGCCGCAGCGACGTGGCGACGCCGGTGATGTCCACGGCGCCGACGACCACATGAAATGTTCCGTCGGTGTTTGCCCGGATGCACGCCGCCGCGGACTCGACGCCTCCGGGCCACCCGCCGACGGCCACCCCGTACCCGATGCCGTCGCCGCGGACCCGGTTCTTCCACTTCGGATGGTCGCGCAGGGTCAGGAGGACCTGCCGCAGCCCCTGCTTTTGCCAGGGGCGGCCGTTGGGCATCGGATCGCCGGTGTCCGACGCGTTGCGCAGGCGGAACTCGACCGGATCCAGACCCAGTTGTTCGGCCATGATGTTCATCTGCGACTCGATGGCGAAGCTGGCCTGCGGGGCTCCGGGCGCGCGATAGGCGCCGTTGGGCGGCTTGTGGGTCAGCACCTCGAGCGATTCGATCTCCAGGTGGGGCACTTTGTAGTAGCCGCCCACCAGGATCGCGGCAATGGACGCCGGCGCGCCGGGTGAGGCGCCCGCGTCAAAGACCAGCCGGGCCTGCAGCGCGGTGAGGGTGCCGTCGCGCCGGACTCCGCTCTTCAACCAGATCGTGCACTCCGGCCCGGGGTTCCCCAGCAGGAAGTCGTCCCGGCGCGTCAGCACCACGCGCACGGGACGCTTCTGGGTGAGCGCTAGCGCCGCCGCGAGAGGCTCGAGGAGCAGGATCTTGCCCCCGAACCCTCCGCCCACTGTCATCGGGACGACGCGCACCTGCTGCTGCGCAATGCCCAGCGCGTCCGCCGTCTCGTTGCGCACGTAGAACTGTCCCTGCGTGGACGTGTAGATCGTCACGCCCCCGGTCGCGGGATCCGGCGCGGCCATCGTCGCGTGCGGCTCCAGGTAGGCCTGGTGTAGCCGCCCGGTGCCGTACGTGTGCTCGACCACGAGGGCGGCCTCACGAAAACCCTGCGCGATGTCTCCGCGCGTGAAGTGGTAGCGGTTGGCGACGTTGCGGGGCAGCGCCTCCTGCGTCGCGCCCGCGGAGACGCTGGCATGGGCCGCGCCTTCCTTGTCCTCCTCCATCTGTTCCACGACGAGCGGCGCACCGTCGCGCAGCGCCTCATCCGGGGTCAACACCGCGGGCAGCACCTCGTAGTCCATCGCACCCGCCAGGCGGTCGGCGCCGTCGGACGCGGCGGTCTCACTCTCGGCGACAACGGCCGCGACCGGGTGGCCCGTGTACCGCGTTTCCCCCTCTGCCAGGAGCCGGCTGCTGACGCCGTCGGGCAGGTCCGCCTCCGTAACGACGGCCACAACGCCCCGCACGGCCAGCGCGTCCTCTTTGGGCACCCGCACCACGCGGGCGTGCGGGTATGGGCTCGAGACGAGCCGCACGTGCAGCATCCCAGGCAGCCGCAGGTCTTCCGTGTACCGGGCGGCGCCGGTGACTTTTTCCAGGCCTTCGATGCGCTTGGTGGGCTTGCCGACCACGCGCGGCTGGTGACCGGCGACTGGCAACTGGGTGCTCACGGTGTCGTGCCTCCGCCGAACCCGAACTCATACGTCTCAAAAAGGCGGTTGTATAGATCGAGCGCCGAACGGTCCGTCAGCCCCGAGACGAAGTCACACACCACCCGGTGGCGGTCGGCGCCGTCCAGGCGCTCCTGGACCGGCCGCGGCAGCAGCCTCGGTTCGCCGACGCACGCGTCGAACAACCCGCGGATGATGCGGCGGGCCTTCTGCTCCATGACCAGCTTCTCCGGGTGATAGTAGACCTCTTCTCGAAGGTAGGTGGCGAGCTGGCGGAGCTGATGGGTTAGCAGATCGCTCATGACCACGAGCCGGTGCGCGTGACGCCGGACGGCATCGGTCGACGCGACCCCGGCGCGGCGGATCTCGCTGTCGGACGTCGTGATGACGTCCTCGACGAGACGGCCGATCATCCAGCGGATGGCCTCGCGGATCCGCACGTCGCGGCGTTTCCAGGAATCTGCGGGCAGCGGCTCGCGCGGGACCTCTCCCCGGACTTCCTCCAGCGTCAACTCCACCTGGGTCTCCGCGGTATCGTGGCGCACGAGCGTGTGATCGGCGTACTGGAGCGCCTCGACCCAGAGCTCGATGCCGCGGCTGGTGAGATGGTGCTCGTCCGCGAGCCCGATGTGCAGGGCGTCGTCGAGATCATGGGTGCTGTAGGCGATCATGTCCGCCACATCGACCACCTGTCCCTCCAGCGAAGCGCTCGGCACCTGCGAGAACTCAGCGGGGACCTCCGGGGCATCGTAGATCGTCGAGTGCGAGGCGATGCCATGCCGGACATCCCAACTGAGATTCAACCCAGGGTACATGGCATAGCGGAGCTCGAGTTCGTCGACCACCCGCAGCGACTGCAGGTTGTGCTCGAATCCGCCGTGTTCGCGCATCAGCGCGTGCAGTTCCTGCTCCCCCGCGTGACCGAAGGGCGGGTGCCCCACGTCGTGCGCCAGCGCGATCGCTTCCACAAGGTCGCTGTTCACCCGCAGCGCGGAGGCGATGCTCCGCGCAATCTGCGCGACCTCCAACGTGTGGGTCAGGCGGGTGCGGTACAGATCTCCTTCGGTGACGACGAAGACCTGCGTCTTGTTCTGCAGCCGGCGGAACGCCGTGGAGTGCAGCACGCGATCGCGGTCGCGCTGGAACTCAGTCCGGTAGGTATCGGGCCGTTCGTGGTAGCGACGGCGCGCGGCTGCGCTGCGCACGGCGTACGGCGCCAGCGCCGACGCCTCGAGCGACTCGCGTGCCGCACGTTCGAACGTCATGCATCGGGCCTCCTCCGGGCTGCGTGCTGAATTCCGTTCAGCGTGGACCTTCTCCTGTCCATGTTATACTAGAGCCAACCCGCGCGATGTGTGCGTGGACCTGATGGGACGGAACCACACCTACACCGAAATCGCCATCCGCCTGTTCGAGCGGCCGGGTGAGTTCGTCCTCCGCGGGCGCTCGACCAAATCGGTCATCGCGGCGTTGCTGCGCGGCGCGGCGGTGCACGGTCCCTTCCTGCGCCAGGTCGCGCGCTGGGTGGAGGACCTGGCGACCGACGGCTGGCGCTACCGCGGCTACACCGGCGACACGCTGGTCTTCCAATCCGCGAAACCCGTCGACGAAGGCGAGGCCACCGCGTACGTCCGCCGCCGGTTCGGCCAGGACGCGCTGACGCGCGTGTCGGTGCGTGAGCGCTCCGAGGCCCTCACCCGCAACGGCCGCCCGCCGAAGCTGCCCAAAGCCGACGATGAACTGACCCGCGAGCTGCGCCGGCTGATCGGCCCGGAGCAGCACCAGGCGGAGCTGTACCTGGGTCATCCCACCGAAGAGCTCAGCGAGCTGCTCCTGGACATGAGCTTCCTGTCGCAGGAAGCGCTGGAGGACGCGGAGATCTCGGCCATCATCGAGCAGCTGCGCGGCGAACACGAGCACGACGCGCAATACCGCGACCTCCACTCCCGGTATCTGACACTGATGGAACGCGCCGGCCCGGGCGATCCCGCGGCGGAGGAAGCCTACTGGGACCTGTTCTCGTACATGTCGCGCAAGCTGTCCAAACTGGTCCCGGCGCTGCGGCAGTTTCTGGAGCGGCGGGGATTTTCAGACCTGTGTGAGCACGAGGCGACGGCATTCCTGACCGCGGCGCTGTCGCAGGCTCTGTCCTTCATCGAGGAACGAACCGAAGACTAGCCTCTCCCTCGCTACTCCGGCCGGAACCGATGGACGATCTCGCCAACCACCACCTGCATCGCGGCCGCCACGGGCACCGCGAGGAGCGCGCCGGCGATTCCCAGCAGCTTTCCCCCGATCACCAGCGCGAGAATCGTCAATAGCGGGGACAGCCCCACTGACTTTCGCATGACTCTCGGCACGACAAAGTTGGCCTCTGCCTGCTGGATCACCGCGTACCCGATGACGACCGCCAGGAGCCTCCACGCCGGCGGCTGGAAGAGCGCCAGGAAGACCGCGGGGACGGCGCCGAGGATGGGTCCGATCATCGGCACCAGCTCCGTGATGCCGGCCACAATTCCCAGCAGCACCGGGTAGGGCAGGTGGAGCGTTGACGTCAGCACCCACGCAGCGGCTCCGATGATGAATCCCAGGAGCAGCTGGCCCCGTATCCATCCGCCGAACTTGGCGCCGATCTGATCCAGGACTTCCTGCAGCCTCATCCGGTCCCGGCGTGGGAAGAGCGCGAGGAACCCGGCGCGAATCGCCGGCCCTTCCACCAGCATGTAGAAGGCCATGAACAGCACCGTGATGACGGTGGCCACCCCGCCCAGGAAGCGGAACGCGACCCCGGCGGCCGGAGCAAAGTAGCGAGACATCCGCGTGAGTTCCTGCGGCAGCCGGCCGGCGATGCCGGCCAGGTCGGGCGACCACGGGTAGCGGACTCGCAGATCCCGCAGCAGCGTCTGCAGCTCCGTCATCTTGGCGGGGAAGTTGGAGATGAATTCCTGCGATTCGAGCACCAGCGGGGTGACCAGCATCGCACCGATTGCCAGCAGCACGAGGATCATCGCCAGGAAGACCAGCAGAATCGCGGCGGTGCGCGACAGGTGCCAGCCGCGGGCGGACCAGCGCACCTCCTGCAACCGTGAGACGACCGGGGCCACCCCCGTGGCCAGGATGGCTGCGACAAGGGTCACGAGCAGAATTTCCTTGATCTGGACCAGCAGCCAGGCCAGGCCCGTAATGACCAAAATGGTAATGACGACCAGCGTGGTGCGGAGAACGAGGTCGGTGCGAGGCGACATTTAGGTGTAACGATTCAGGACTTGCGGGGGGCGCTCCTGCGGGAGGCCGACCCAAGTTCGCCGGTGCCAGGCACCGACGAAAGGCACCGACGAACCACACACTTTGGCGGGATTTCAGGGGTAAATCGGCCGGCCTCACCTGCCCACCGGGCGGGTCCTGGATCTTCTTCGCCGGTGCCTGGCACCGACGAAGAACACGACAGGGCAAGGAAGCATAGACGGACGGCTATGGTTTGAGGCGCTTCCGGATCTTCGCGCTCGTCAGTTCTCGCAGCGCATCGGCAGCAATCCACCTGGCCGCCCGTGAGTCGATCTGCCCAATCGCCCTGGCCACGGCCACCGCCCTCCGGTTCAGCCGCCGGTTCCGTTTGCCGATGTTGCGCAGCGCCCAGTTCACGGCCTTCTTCACGAAGTTGCGCTCGTCGGCCGCCGCGCGTTTGATGAGACGGAAGAACGGTTCGAATTCCTTGTCTGCCGCGGTCTTGCTGTGCCAGGCTAGTTCGGCGATCATGGCAAAGGCCGCCCGTTTCACGAACTCTTCATCCCGCTTCGCCCACAGGCGAATTTTCGCGCGCGCGAACCGGGTCCGCGTGAACAGCTCGGTCGCCTGGTCACAGACGTCCCAGGAGTCGAAATCCTTGACCCACCGCTCCATCTGCGCTGCGCTGACGCGGTCGGGATCTTCGATGTAGCTGGCGAGGATGCGCGCTTCGTGCAGGCCCGACGCCCACAGCTGCTGTGCCAGACGATGGTCACGGCCAATCTCGCGGGCGAGAGGCCGCAGGTTGTAGATGGAGATCCCCAGCGTCCGTTTGGGGTTGATGCCGAAGCGCGCCATCCCGGCGACGGTCCTTCGGCTGCCCATCTGCTTGAGTCGGTTGATGACCTGCCGGTAGTTCATGCGAGCCACGTCTGATTGACACCCCGGTGAACTGGCAAATAGAATAAGGATGCCTGTTCGCTCCGCGGTAGCTCAATGGTAGAGCGTCCGGCTGTTAACCGGAGGGTTGTAGGTTCGAATCCTACCCGCGGAGCCAGAATTGCTGAGCCGCCACGGTCCGCAGAGCCTCCCGGCCACGGTAACGATTCTACCTCGCCCTTGGTTCAGTCGAGCGACCCATCCGTAGTGTACCTTGTGCTCACGGAAGTGCTGCGTCAGTCCTCGAACAACCCTCACGTTGTCGCGGCCAGACGGGCCATTCCCCGTGGGAACAGGATCCGCCGCCTGCTTGCGGGACAGCGGCATGACGGGGGATTCGGCATTCACGCATATTCGAAGTGGGCCGGTGGGTTTTGGAGGTTGGTTGCTCTGGCCGAAGCGGCGATGCCGCCAGGCGACCGGCGGGTCCGCGCGCTCGCCGATCATGTTTTCGCGTGGCTCGACGGTCCGACCCGCGCCGGGACCTCCGGCCCTGTCGAAATCAACGGCCTCGTCCGCGCCCACGCCACACAGGAGGGCTACACTCTGGCGGCGGTGAGTCTGTTAGGCCTGGCCAGACTGGCTCCGGCGAGGCGTCTGGTGGATTGCCTCATCCAGTGGCAGTGGCCCGACGGCGGTTGGAACTGTGACCGACGCCCGGAGACCCGGCACAGCTCCTTTCATGAAACTCACGGTGCGCTGTGGGGACTGGCGGAGTATCATCGTGCCACCGCCAGCTCCGACGCGCTCCGCGCGGCAGACCGGGCGGCAGAGTTTCTCCTGCGACACCGCCTGTTCCGCTCGGACAGAACCGGGGACGTGATCCACCACGATTGGCTGCGGTTCCGGTTTCCGCCGTACTGGCATTACGATGTCTTGCAGGGACTCTGGGTTCTCTCACGGCTCGGCAAGGTAGGCGACGCGAGAACCGGGGAGGCGCTGGACCTGGTCCTCGCGAAACGCCGCGCCGACGGCATGTGGCGGGCGGACGGCTATCATTGGAAGCCTCCGGGTAGCCGGGGATCCAACGTCGAGGTCGTCGACTGGGGACGCCGCGGACCGAACGAGTGGGTTACGCTTCGCGCCCTTCGCGTCCTTCGAGACGCCGGCCGCTGGCCATGAGAAGGCGATGACTGATCGCCGCCCTCCGGCCCCCCTTACAGTAATGGAGCTCCCTCTAACTCCAGGCGGATTTCGAACAACCGGTGCCACGGGAAGGTGGCGCGGCGCAGGGCTGGCGGCGCATCTGGAAAGGACCGCCGGAGCGCGGGCAGGACCTCGCCGCGGAATTGCTCCAAGGCCATCGCCTCCAGCGTCGACTCGTTCCGGCCGAGGTCTCCCGCGCTTCCCCCGCGCTCATCCACCCACCGGGTGAGTTGGGGGCGGACGATGGCCTGATATCCCCAGTCATCCATAATGCGGGTCAGCAGCGCCTGCCGGTAGCTCCGGTCGTCGCCGGGGACCGCGCCGGCGCGCAGATGGTGGGCCACCGTTGCGGACGCGAGGACGGACCCCAGACTGTTCGAGGACGTGTTCCAGCCGGCGTACGCGGCGATGCCGGCAAACTGGGGCTCCTCCAGCAGCCGGGCCACGAGCGCCCGGTCCGCACCGTTGGCGAAACGCACATCGGCCAGCGCGGCAACGCGCCCGCGGCGCACCGCGTCCCGCACGACGTCCAGGACGGCGTCGACCCTGCCGGCATCGAGCACGCCGGTCTGCGAGGCAGCCTCTTGTTGGTGATCTTCGAAGTTGTGCACCCAGAGCAAAATCTCCGCATCGTCGCCGTCGCGGCGGCATCCCGTGCTGCGCACGTGCTCGCCGACGGTGTGCCCCAGCGGGAGGGCTTCGTATCGCGGGATTTCCTCAATCGTCTCCGGATACGTATACAGGACCTGGACGGCGGGCGCCGTGCCGGTGAGGTCGTTCAGCCACCGGGCCAGCAGCCGCGCGTTGAGTTCGTCGGTCCCGCTGGTGAGCAGCACGTTCGTGGTGGACAGCGCGCCGGCCTGCGCCTCGAGTGTGTCGCGATCGGCCTGCGACGGGCTGCCCGGCGAGGTGTCATCCTGTCCGATCAGCAGGTAGCGAAACACCCTGCCTGACGCGGCGGTGATCAGCTCGCCGTTCAGCCGGAGGTGCCGGCGGCGATGGCGCTGCATCGCGTCGCGGTCGCCCGTCGCCCAGTACGATGCATCCTCGTCCGTCGGCTGCGCCGGGGTGCGCGGGATAACGGCTGACACGTAGCTGGGGATCCGGGCGGCCAGGCCGCAGAACCGCTCCAGGAGGGGCTGCACCTCTTCAAATGTGGCCTGGCTCTTCCGCGATGCCACCAGTCCGCCGAAGCACACCATTTCCGCCGAGGCGACGAGCGCGGCGGCGCCACCGGCCGCCTCCCGTTTCAACCACCCCCACACGCGTTCCGCGTCTCCGGCGCGAAACCGGTCGCCGAGCGCCGCCCGGTCGGGGGTGCGCACATCCACGCCGGCAGCCCGCCCGAGGCCGGCGACCATGTCCAGGGTCACCGGGCGGTCGTCCACAGGGACAAACAGCACAACAGGCGCGGCCATCCTATTTGATGGCTCCTGCGGTGAGCCCGCGCATGAAGTACCGCTGCGCGAAGAGGAACGCCACGAGAATCGGCAGCGTGGCGATCACGGTGCCCGCGGCAATGTAGCGGGTATTGTACGCAAACAGCCCGCGCAGATACAACAGTCCGGCGGCCAGGGGGTATTTGTCGGGCGTCTTGAGGATGATGATCGGCCAGAGAAAGCTGTTCCAGAACGCGACGAACTGGAAGATAGCCAGCGTGGCCAGCGCCGGCACGGTGAGGGGCAGCATGATGCGCCACCAGATCATCAGATCTCCGGCCCCGTCGATCCGCGCGGCGTCCTCTAACTCCTGCGGGATGGACAGGTAGGCCTGCCGGAGGAGGAAGATACCGAAGATACTGGCGATACTCGGCAGGTACACCGACGCGTACGTATCGACCAGCCGCAGCCGGGTCATCGTGATGAAGTTCACGATCAGCCCGATGTGCTCCGGCAGGATCAACGTCGCGAGGATCGCGTAGAACACCACGTTCCGCCCAGGGAACTGCATGCGGGCCAGCGGGTAGGCCGCCAGCGAGCAGATGGCCAGCGTCAGGCCGACACCCATCACCGCGATGTACAGGCTGTTCGCCGCGTACCGGGGCAGCGGGAGCGTCTCCCACACCCCGGCGTAGTTCGCGGCGGACAGCCCGGTTACGCTCAGGTCGGGCGGGATCGAGAAGATCGGCCCCGCCGTCCGGAGCGACACGAGCAGCGTCCAGAAAAACGGAAACGTCGTGAACACCGCCAGCGCAATCAGGACTGCATAGATGAGAACTCTTCGCATCGCGTTCCCGCGATTTAGTACCATTCCAGCCCGCCCCGGCGGAACACGCGGAAGTTGATCACCGAAAAGACCATGATGATCGCCGCCAGCACCACGGCCAGCGCGGCGGCATAACCCATATTCAGCTCCTGAAACGCCTGATCGAAGATGTACATGAACATTGTGTACGTGCTGAAAAACGGCCCACCGCGCGTCATGACGTAGATCTCCTCAAACACCTTGACGGCCGCCATCGTGGACACGAGCGACGCCAGCAGGACGTACGGCCGCAGCAGCGGGATGGTGATGTGCCGGAAGACGCGGCTGCGCGAGGCGCCGTCGATCATCGCGGCCTCCTCGTATTCGGCGGGGATGGCCTGCAGGCCGGCCAGGTAAATCACCATGTACCAGCCGAGGCCTTTCCACAGCGTCACGAACATCACCGCGTACAGCGTGATCGTCGGATGGCTGAGCCAGGAGATGGGCCGGGCAATGACGTCCAGACCGCGCAGCACCCAGTTCACGATCCCCTGCTGATCGTACATCCAGGTCCACATGATGCCGGCAACCGGCCAGGACGTAATGACCGGGATGTAGTAGGCGGCGCGGAAGGCGCCGATGCCGCGCAGCCTGCGGTTGACCAGCACCGCCAGGAGGATGGAACACAGCTGGATGACCGGCACCACGAGCACATACTTCGCAGAATTGGTCAACGCAATCCAGAAGTAACGGTCGGACCACAGGCGCTGGAACTGGCGCCAGCCGACATAGCGCGGCGGGTTGATGAGGTCGTATTCAAACAGGCTGAGGACGGTCCCGTAGAGGACAGGATAGAACGTGAAGACCGCGAGCAGGACCAGGGCGGGGAGCAGGAAGAGATAGGCGATCAGGGTTGTCCGTGGCCTCACGGGCATCGTTCCAGCGCCGTGATGGCGAACACGACGGGGCTTGCGCGGCCTCCTGCGCTGGCCAGCTCAATCGACTCCACCATCTCGTCCGGCTGCGGGTTCTTCCAGCGCAGCATCTGCAACTGCACGTCGTTCCCGGCGCGGGTGGTACCCGACCACGCCACGTCCTGTTCAATGGACGCAAGCCCCCGCTCCGCGTCCCACAGCCAGGCGGCGATCTCCCGGCCGTAGCGCAAATCGATCGCATCCCGGCGGCCGCCGGCGAGCGTAACGGTGTAGCGCCCGATGATGTCGCCGAACCCGACCGCCCGGTCCAGCGCGGTGTGCAGGAACACCAGGCAACCCGCCTGACCGCGCCACGGGATCGTGACGCGCTGGGGCAGATCGGCGGCCACATCGCGCTCGCCCCGAAGCATCACGACGCTCTTGCGGTTGTTGAGCCGGGGGTCCAGGATCTCAAACAGCACTCCGCCGAAGCGCTGGCGGCCGGTCCCCACCGCGCGCAGGTCGTACTCCGGCCCCTTGCCCAGCCACCCGGTGCCGTCGTCATCGATGTGCCGCGCCGTGGCAGCGCCCCCCAGGTCTACCAAGGTACCGGGGATCGCCCCGGACGCGCGCGTGCTCACCCGCCAGCTTTCGGCGAACCGGCGGGCCAGTTCGGCTTCCGTCGGCGCGCGGTCCGGTGCCGGCCGGTCTGACGTCCAGAAGTAGGCTGCGGCGCTCAGATACGTATAGAGCTGCTGGTACGCGCGGGTCAATGCCGCCCGGCTTTGGAAGCGGCCCGTCCACGTGGTTCGAATCATGCCCATCGCGTCGGCCGCCTTCGCTGCGCGGCTGAACCGGTAGGTGTTGTAGAGGCGGTACCACGTCGCACCCAGCACCGGGAATCCAGCGTTGCGGAAATACGCGACCTCCGGATACTCTGAGACGTCTTCGTATTTCCAGGGCACGATGGCCAGGTCCCGCGGCAGCTCCCGGAACAGCGGCTCGGCGGCCGCCTCCGTCCGGCGGTCCCAGAGCACGTCACCCCAGACCATCGGCCGCACACCGGACGCCCGCAGAAACTGAGAGAGCGTAATGATGTCCTGTAGGTACAGGTCTATGTCGTAGCGTGACCCGGAGGGGCCGCGGACCTCGTCGTGCCCGAGATGCAGATACACGGGCCGGAACAGCTGGACGGCCTCCCGCAAGATCGGGAAGATCAGGGCGTCGTTCAGGGTCGTCGCGGTGCCGTCGATCGTCACCGTGCGCACCGGGTCATAGACCGCGGGGTAGACGCCCCGCGCCCGGTCGCAGGTCACCTGCGTCTTGCCCTCTTCCCGCACCTGCGCGGGAACGTATGCGACCTGTGCGCACAGCGCCTCATCCTGCAGCCCGGCGAAGACCCACTCGCTGTGTCCAAGCGTAGCAATCAGCGGAATGACCTGGATGTGATGCTGCCGCGCGACCTCCAGCAGGTGCTGGATCTGGACCTTCGTCGCCCCGCGCGGATCGGGACGCCAGAACGGCCGCCCGCTCTCCCACTGGATGTCCTCTGCTTCCAGCAGCACGGTGTTGAACTTGTAGGGAGCCAGGATGCGATCGATCAAGGCGGCGTGGAATTCCACCGAGGCGCCGTCCAGCAGCAGATGGACCGCCCGCACCATGTGATCCGGCCAGTCGCGGACGGTCACCGCACGCGCAACCGCCAGGGTCGCTCCGGGAGGCCGCCCCGGACCATCCGGTATAGGGCGCAGGAGCTGGCGGAGCGTCTGCACGCCGTCAAACGTCCCGCGCCGGTCGGCTCCGAGCACCACGATCCCCGCCGGGGTCACGCGCAGGAGATACTCTTCCGGGCGAGCCGGCCGCGGCAGCGGAGTGGGTCCGGCGCTCTGGAGATGAGGGTTGGACTCCCGCTCCCCAAGCACAATGTGGCCGGTGGGATCCGCGATCTCTCTCGCGCGCACGACGTCCAGCGCCGTGCCGGTGCGCTCGCGCAGCGCCTCGTTCAGCTCGCGTGCGGCAAAGAGATCCTCGTCCGCCGCCTCGCTGCCGACGATGATCCGGGTCGAGGGGGTTATCGCAAACTCTCCGCTCCCCCACTGGACGTCTTTCGGAACGGGCAGCAAGTCGAGCGGCGGCGAGGGAGGGACGAAGGCACCGGGCAGGAACCGCCCCGGGGCGCCACCGGCCGGCACCATCCAGGCGGCCGCCGCCAGCGCCAGAACAACAAGGACCGCCGGGACCCTACAGCCTGGCATTCCACTCCCGCACGGCCCAATCCAGCGCTGCTTTCGGGCTCAGCTTCCCAAAGAACGCGCTCTCCACGGCCTCGCGGAAGATTTTGTGCAGCTCGCTCTGGTTGGGCACGACGACCGTGAGATCGCGCCCGTACTGCAGCTCCCGGGCCGCGATCGTCCGCGCCTTCCACTCCGGGCCGGCGCCCGGCTGCTTAAAGTACGGGTCGGCGGCCGCTTTCTTCGTCGAGGGGAAGATGACGCTCAATTTCGAGAACGCGAGCTGGTTCTCATCACTGGTCACAAAGAGCGCGAACTTCGCCGCCTCCTGCTGATGCGCGCTCGCCTTCGGCACCGCAAGCGCCATCAGGGGCGCGTGGATTACCCGGCCCTTGCCCATCGGGTACGGCGCGACAAACGTCTTCGCGTACACTTCCGGATTGCTCTCTTTGATCCGCAGCAGGAACTGCGGTCCCACCAGCAGCATGCCGAGCTGCCCGGCGCTGTAGCGCTCGACCGCGCCCGTGAACCCGCGGCGCAGCGTGTCGTCCGGGAAGTAGTCCTTGCCGAACAGGTCCACGTAGGTTTGCAGATACGCGACGTGCGCCGCAGAGTTGAAGACGGCCCGCCGGCCGTCCGCGCTCAACACGGGGAGTCCGTTCTCGAGAAACTGGTGCATCAGGCGCGTGCCGTCCAGCGGGGGCATGAACCCGTACACCTGTGCGCGATCCTTGATGCGCCGCGCCGCGTCGATCATCGCCGCTTCGGTCGCCGGCGGCTCCAGCGGGTTCAAGCCCGCCCTCTTAAACAGCTCGCTGTTATAGATCAGGACCGGCGGGGCGATGTACCAGGGGATACCGTAACTCCGGCCCCGAAACCGGCTCGACGCCCACAGCCCGTCGAAATATTTCGCCCGCTCCGCTGCCGGCACGGTGGCGTCCATGTCCGCGAGCGCTCCCCGCTCAGCGATCCGTGCCGTGAACTCCACGTTCAGATTGACCACATCGGGCGGGACACCGCCGGCGATCGCGGCCAGCAGCTTTTGCTCGATGGCTTGGAACTGGACGTCGATCCACTTGACCTGCACGCCCGGATGCGCCCGCTGGTAGCCGGCCACCAAACCGTTCACATAGTCGGTGAAGAACGGCTGCAGGGAAATCGTCCAGAACTCCAGCTGTGTCTGCGGCGCGGCCAGCCCGGTCACTGCCAGGATCAGGGTGACCCCGACCGAGACGGCACCGCGCACCCACCACTGCGTCATCCCTGTACCTCCATGCCGAGACTCCCCGCGCCCTTCTCCTCCCTACGATGATACCCTTTCCTGTTTGTTCCCAGCATTTTCCCGTCCCTCGTTCCCCTCTTTTCGAGTTTGCGTCACGCCGCGTGCCCGCGCGGGTAGAGCCCCGGGAGGGCAACCGGAAGGCGACCGGTGGGATCGAGAGTTCCGCAGAGCACCCTGGCAGCGGCGCGCATGCTGGCAGGATCGGGGCCATACGCGGCGAGATAGGTGTCGATCTCGGGGATGCGGAGGAGTTCGTACGGGTTGCCGGCCCCGACGACCACCAGGTGCTCCCCGAACTGCCGCTGCAGTTCCTGGATCACCGGCACGCCGGCGTAGGCGCGCCAGGACAGGCTGACCACCACCACGTTGTCCCAGGCGCGGTCCGCGATCTCGCCGACGCCGGAGGCGACCGTCACGCCCGGCATGAGGCCTGCCAGTTCCGGGCCCAGCCGCGGGGGCGTGGCTACCCATTCGTCGCTGCCGACCGGGAGCACGGCCGTGCGCCCGGGCGGGAGCGGGATCCGCCCTGCCTGGCTGCGCACGAGCGTGACGGCCCGGTCCGCGATCTCCTGCGCCGCCTGCCGGTGGGATTCGGTGCCGGTCGCGCCATCCGTCCCTGCCGCCGCATAGCGAGCCCGGACCCGCGCGATCCTGTCGGCGGACGTCTGCAGCGCGGCGGCATCCAGCGTCCCGTCCTCGACCGCGCGGCGCGCGGCCTCGATGGACGCCCACTGCGCGTCGGGGCGGCCGCATGCCAGCACGACGTCGTTCCCGGCCGCGAGCGCGGCCACCGCTGCGGTCCCGCGCGGCCAGCGATCCGTGATCGCGCTCATCGCCATCGAGTCCGTGAACGCCACGCCGTCAAAATTCAACTCGCCTCTCAGCAGGGTCGTCATGATCCGGCTCGACAGGGTGGCGGGGCGCGCGGGATCGAACGCGGAGTAGACGACGTGCGCGGCCAGGATGCCATCCGCCCCGGCGCGCACGGCCTCCACAAACGGCGCGAGCTCCTCCCGGCGCATCGCCTGGAGATCCCTGGCGACCACGGGCAGGTCCACGTGGGAGTCGACCGCCGTCGCGCCGTGTCCCGGGAAGTGCTTGGCCGTCGTGAGGACGCCGGCGCCCTGCGCCGCCTGGATGTACGCGATGCCGAGGCGGGCGACGTCGGCAGGGTCGTCACCGAATGCGCGCACGCCGATCACGGGGTTGTCCGCGTTGCTGTTCACATCCAGGACGGGCGCGTGGTTCGCATTGATCCCTAGCGCCCGCAGCTCTACACCGGTGATGCGACCGGCCGCCGCGGCGTCCTCCACCCGCCCCGTGGCCCCGATCGCCATGGCGCTCGGGAACACGGTGAACTCCTCGGTAAACCGGTTGACGATGCCGCCTTCCTGATCGACCGTGATGAGCAGGGCGGGCAGCCCCGCCTCCGCGGCCAGACGCTGGAGATCCGATGTCAGGATGCGCACCTGCGCGACCGATCTGACGTTCTTGCCGAATAGGATCACGCCGCCGATGCGCCCCTCCCGGATGAGGCGCTCCACCTCAGGGGTGACCTCGGGGCCGGAAAAGTCAACGACGAAGTGCGCTCCGACAAGATCGGCGGCGGGCGTCATTCAGATGAGGATGCGCCGGACCGCGGCGTGGAACTCCAGCCGGAAGTCCACGATCTTGGTGTTGTTTCCGCTGAGGTGCACGCGGTTGGTCAGCAGTACGGCGACCAGGTCCTCGTCGGGATCGATCGCGACGGACGTCCCGGTGAACCCCGTGTGGCCAAATGAGCGCGCGCCGAACGCATCGAAAAACGTGCCCTCATGGTGCAGCACCCACCCCAACCCGCGCGGATAGCCCGCGGCGCCGTGGTGCTGGTCACTCGTGGCCTGGCGGGCCAGTTCCGGGGAGAACAGCGTCCCTGGGCGCAGCCATTGATGGCCGATGGTGGCCACCTCCCAGGCAGTAGAGAACAGACCCGCGTGGCCCGCGACACCCTCCATGGCGTAATACGCGTTGCCGTCGTGGACCTGGCCGCTGAGCACCTCCCGGCGCCAGGGGAACCTGCGCCCTTCCTGGCCCGTCTTCTCCTGCTCGTATGCGTGGCCGGTCTCGGTCGCCGCGCATCGAGGCCACAAGTCGCGCGTCGGGGTGAACATCGTCTCCCGGAGCCCGAGGGGATTGATGAGATCTTCGTCGACCAGCGCGTCCAGCCGCCGTCCCGCGATCCGTTCCAGCGCGAAGCCGAGCAGCAGGATGCCGGGATCCGAGTACTCGACCGCCTTCCCCGGCGGCGTCACCAGGGGCAACGCGCAGAGTTCGGGGAGCACCTCGTCGCGGCGCGTGGTCCGCAGGTACAGTGCGCGCCAGGCGGGCAGCCCCGACGTGTGGGCGAGCAGATGCCGGAAGGTGACCCGCTCCCGCCCCTGATCCGAAAACTCCGGGAGCACCGAGGCGACCGGGGCGTCAAACTCCAACTGTCCGCGCTGCGCAAACGCCAGGGTGACGGTCAGCGTGGCCAGGACCTTGGTGAGGGAAGCCAGGTCGAAGATGGTGGTGAGGGCCATCGCCCGGCGGGCCGGGACCAGCTGCGCGTGGCCCTCCACGTGCTGCCACCCCACGAGGCCGCGGCGGGCCAGGAGGGCAACCGCGCCGGGAAAGACGCCGCGTTCGACGCCTTCGGCAAGCAGCCGGCCGGCGTCGTGCAGCGCCGCGGGGTCAAACGCGCACTGCTCGGGAGAACCGGGGGTGAGCTGAGGGGCCGCGGCTTCCTGTGTCATCGACACATAAATGCTACACTTTGCTTCGTTGGGACACCAGAAGGCTCTGATACATTCGCGACCCGGAGGTGGATGATGCGCACGTCGACGTGGAAGCATCCGGTGGGCGTGATCCTGGCGGCCCTGCTGGTCGCGGCGGCCGCAGCGGGCGGGCCGGTCGCGGCCCGCGCCCCGGTCTCGGGCGGACACTTCCGCCGCGCGCTCAGCAGCGACCCGGCCAACCTCGACCCGGCCCTGACCAACACCTCACGCGCGATCGCGGTCAAGATGACCCTCTTCGATCCGCTGCTCCGGCAGGATCCCCAGACCCTGGCGATCGGGCCCGGCGCGGCGGAGTCGTGGTCGGTGAGCGGAGACGGCCGGATGCTGACATTCCGGCTGCGGCGCGGGATCCGGTTCCACCACGGCCGGGAGATGACATCCGACGACGTGCGGTACTCGATCGAGCGCATCCTGACCCCGGAAACGGGGTCCCCGTTCATCCGCGCCTACGACCGCATCGTGGGCGCCAGGGAGTTCACGGCCAAGCAGGCGCGCATGGTCAGCGGCATCACGACGCCGGACCGGTACACGATCCAGATCACCAACTCCGTCGTCGACAGCACGTTCCCTCTTACGTTCACGTCATTGTTTGTGGTGCCCAAAGACGAGGCGGAGCGGCTGGGCCGCGAGTTCGGCCAGCAGCCGGTTGGGTCGGGTCCGTTCATCTTCGTCTCATGGAGCCGCGACGACTCGCTGCTCCTGAAAGAAAACCCGAACTACTGGGAAGGCCGACCCTATATCAGCGCGCTCGAGTTCCGCATCATCCCCGACCCGGCGACGCGGCAGGCGGAGTTCGACACCGGGAGGCTGGACGTTATGCTCCTGGAGGACCCGACCTACCGGCGCTACGCGGAGGATCCGAAGTGGAAACCCCACGTCATCGAGGTCGCGGAACTGTTTACCCGCCACATGGGCCTGAACACCACAAAGCCTCCTCTCAACGACGCGCGGGTGCGCCAGGCCATCAACTACGCCATCGACAAGGCGACGACCGTCCGCACCGTGCTGCAGGACAAGGCGTTTGTGGCCACCGGCGTGTTCCCTCCGAGCCTGGCGGCCTTTGACCCGAGCCTGCGCGGGTACGAGTTCAACCCGCAGCGGGCGAAAGAACTCCTTGCCCAGGCCGGCTTCCCCAACGGCTTCGACCTGGATCTGAACGGCTCCGCCACGCCTGTGGCCGGCCGGTGGCTGGAAGCGCTCCAGCGGTATCTGGCCGACGCCGGGATCCGGGCGCGCATCGTGCAGCAGGATTTCGGCGTCATGCTGGAGCGCGCGGGCAAAGGCGACCTCATGACCTACGTCCTGTCGCACGGCGGCGGCTCGAACTGCGTCAACTATTTGGGGCCGTTCCGCTCCCGCAACTTCGGCATCGCCGGGAACCGCATGTTCTACAAGAACGACCGGGTGGACGCGCTCATTGACGAAGCCGAGCGCACCTTCGATCCCGGCCGGCAGGTGCAGCTGTGCCGGGACGCGGAGCGCCTGATTGTCGCGGATGCGCCGTGGTTCTTCTGGAACTACAATAAGGCCGCCCTCGTGCACCAGGCCAACGTCTTCGGCATCGTGGGGAACCCGCTGGAAATGGACTGGCTACAGATGCAGAAGGTGTGGATCCAGCCCCGGCGCTGAGCGTGACTACCGGGATCGGGAGGTTCGTCGCCCGCAGACTGCTGCTGGCCGTCCCTGTCTTCGTGGGGGTCACGCTGGTGACGTTTGTGCTCATGCAGATCGTCCCCGGTGACCCCGTCGCCCTCCTGATGGAAGAGAAGATGGCGTCGGTCGATCCGGCGGCGGCCCGGATCATTCGCGCCAAGTGGGGGCTGGACGACCCGGTCCCCATCCAGTACCTCAAGTTCCTGCGGAATGCGGCCCGCGGGGACCTCGGGATCTCATACCGGACCGACCGCGCCGTCTCGACGTCGATTCTGGAACGCCTGCCTGCCACGGCCAAGCTCGCGGGGGCTGCGCTCGCGCTGGCCGTCCTCATCGGGGTGTCGACGGGCATCGCGGCGGCGCTGCGCCAGAACACGCTCTTCGACTCGGCCAGCATGGTGCTGGCCACGATGGGCGTGTCGATTCCGAACTTCTGGCTGGGGCTGCTGCTGATCTACCTCCTGGCCGTGCAGTGGCGGTGGCTGCCGCCGTCGGGGTATGGAAGCGCGTATCCGTACCTCATCATGCCGGCGGTCACGCTGGGCACGGGGCTGTCCGCCGTCATCGCCCGCCTCACGCGCTCTTCGATGCTGGACGTCATCCGCTCGGATTTCATCCGCACGGCGCACGCCAAAGGGCTCGCCGGAGGCCGCGTGCTGCTCGTCCATGCGCTGCGCAACGCCGCGATCCCGATCGTGACGGTGATCGGCATCCAGCTCAGCGGGCTGCTGAGCGGAGCGGTGATTACCGAGCGCGTGTTCTCCTGGCCGGGAGTCGGCCGGCTGCTGGTCGACTCCATTGCTGTGCGCGACCTGCCGATGGTGCAGGGGTGCGTGCTCCTCATCGCCACCGTGTTCATCGGCCTCAACCTCATCGTCGATCTCTCGTACGCCGTCCTGGACCCCCGGATCACATACGAATGACGACGCAGCCCTCAGCCCCTGAACGCCGGCGCCGCTCCGGGTGGGCCCGCGCCCGAAAGCTGCGCAACCTCACGGCCGGCGGGGTGATGATTGCCGTCCTGGTCGGGGTCGCGATCCTGGCGCCGTGGATCGCGCCCTTCGATCCCATCCGCGACAGCGACCTCAACAACTACCTGCATCCGCCGGGCGGGCGATACCTGATGGGCGCGGACCTCTTCGGCCGGGACGTGTTCAGCCGGATCGTGTACGGCACCCGCGTGTCGCTGGGCGTCGGGGCCGCGGTGCAATGCTCCGCCCTCACGCTGGGGCTGGCCATGGGGCTGCTGTCCGGCTTCTACGGCGGCTGGGTGGACACGACGATCATGCGGGCGGCGGAGGTCGTGTTCGCGTTTCCCGGGCTGCTGTTTGCGATCACGATCATGGCCGTGATCGGCCCGAGCCTCTACAACGTGTTTCTGGCATTGGGGCTGGTCAGCTGGACCTCGCTGGCGCGTCTCGTCCGCGGCCAGGTGCTGAGCCTCAGGCGGCAGGAGTTCGTGGAGGCGGCGCGGGCGCTGGGCGCCTCGAACGCGCGGATCATCCTGCGCCACATCCTGCCCAACACCGTCGCGTCCGCCATCGTCCTGGTCACGCTCGGCATCGGCGGGGCCATCCTGGCAGAGGCCAGCCTCTCGTTTCTCGGTCTGGGCGCGCAGCCCCCCACGCCCTCCTGGGGATCGATGCTCAGCACCGGGCGGGACTATCTGCTGCAGGCACCCTGGCTATCGATCTACCCGGGTCTTGCGATCTTCCTGACGGTGATGGGGTTCAACCTGCTCGGTGATGGACTGCGGGACCTGCTCGACCCACGCATGCGGACCTGATACATTGACCCTGTCACCAGGGGTTGTTAGAGTAAGTAGTGAATTGACAGCGAACAACCCGCGCCTGTCATTTAGTTCTGCACAAACAAACCCACTGACGCACCGCGGAGGACGAGGATGAACGAGTCCGTCCTCGCCCAGCTGACCCGCGGCACCTTCGTCTTTGTCGCGCTGCTCTCGGTTTTCGATTACCTGCGTCACCGGGACGAGAATCGGCTGGACATCGCGCTGATGTTCTTGTCCCTGGCCACCACCATCCTGATTCAAGAAGGAAGCCGACTGCTGGGCCTGCAGCTCCGGTGGCTGAGCACGCTGGGGACCGTCAGCGTGGTCGCCCACCCGTTCCTGCTGCTCCGCCTCGTGCGGCACTTTCAGCCCGTCCCCAGGGGCGTCCTGGCCGCCGCGGCAGCCGGCATGGCCGCTTCCTGGGTCATCGTCCTCCTGTGGCAGTCGCCGTTTCCCCCGGTCCCCACCCTCATCGTGGTCGCGTATTTTGTGTTGATCGAAGGGTACGCGGCGGTATCGTTCGTCCGGCGGGCCCGCGCCACCGGCGGCGTCATGCGCCAGCGGCTGCGGCTGGTAGGGACGGCGACGGGACTGCTGGCTTCCGTTATCCTGCTCGCGGGAGTCAACGCCGCGGCCCCTGCCTCGACCGTGCTCACGGCGGGCATCTCTAATGTACTGGCCGCGCTCTCGGCGCTGGCCTACTACCTGGGCTTCGGCACGCCGGTCACGCTCCGGCGCGCCTGGCAGGTCGCCGAGTTGCACGAGTACCTGCGCAAACAGAGTGGGCGATCCGCCGAAGAGCGCGTCACGCAGATGCTGAGCGAGCTGTGCACGGCGGCAAAGGAGGTGACCGGCGGGTTCGCCTCCCTCGTGCTCGTCGCGGCTCCCGACCAGGACCAGTTTGAGGTCCGGGCGTCCGACGGGATCAGGACGGATGACAGCACGTTCCCGGTCGACCGCGGCGTCCTGGGCCGGGTGTGGAAGGAACGCAGGCCACAAGCCGCCGCACGGGGCACCGATGAGGAACTGCTCAGGCGGTTCAATGCCCAGGGGCTGTACGCGGTCCCGCTGGTGTCCCGGGATCGGGCGTGGGGGCTTCTGGCGGTGCTGCTGTGGCGGAGGTCGCTCTTCCCCACCGACGACCTGGAGATGCTGACGCTAATGGCCGAGCAGGGCGCGATCGTACAGGAGAACGCCGAGTTGTTCAGCCAGCAGCGGCGGTTGATCGACGAGTTGGAAGCGACCAACCGGGAGCTCGAGGCCTTCACCTATTCCGTGTCTCACGACCTGCGGGCGCCGCTGCGGAGCATCGACGGCTTCAGCCAGGCGGTCCTGGAGGACTACGCGGGAAAGCTCGACGGCGAGGGCGTGAGTTATCTCCAGCGGGTCCGCGCGGCCAGCCAGCGCATGGGCCAGCTGATCGACGACCTGCTCCAGCTGTCCCGGATCACGCGCGCGGAGATTCGCCGCGAGCCGGTCGACCTCAGCGCGATGGTCCACGACATCACCGGCTCGCTCACTAGGACGCATGCCGGCCGGCAGATCGCGGTCAGGGTGGCCGACGGAGTGGTGACCGATGGGGATCCTCGCCTGCTGCGCGTGGCGCTGGAGAACCTCCTGAGCAACGCATTCAAATTCACTTCCAAGCACGCGCAGGCCACGGTGGAGTTCGGAGTGACAGAGCGGGACGGCCGGCGGGTGTGCTTCGTGCGGGACGACGGCGCGGGGTTCGACATGGCCCACAGCCACAAGCTCTTCGGGGCCTTCCAGCGCCTCCACGGCCAGGCGGAGTTTGAAGGGACCGGCGTCGGCCTGGCCACGGTCCAGCGCATCATCCGGCGGCACGGCGGACAGATCTGGGCGGAGGGCGCCGTGGAACAGGGGGCGACGTTCTACTTTACAGTGGAACCTGCAAGCGATCCCATCCGGAGGAGCGGCGCACATGGACAATAAGATCATCCTGGTCGTGGAAGACAACCCAGACGACGAAGCGCTCACGCTGCGCGCCCTGCGCAAGAACCGCATCAAGAACGAGATCATCGTAGCCAGGGACGGCGTGGAAGCCCTCGACTACCTGTTTGCCACCGGCAAGTTCGCGAGCCGGGAACCGGGGGCCGTGCCCCAGCTGATCCTCCTGGACTTGAAGCTGCCCAAAGTCGACGGGCTGGAGGTGCTGCGCAAGATCCGCGCCGACAAACGCACGAAGCTGCTGCCGGTCGTCGTCCTTACCTCGTCGAATGAAGAGAAGGACCTTGTCGACAGTTACAGCCTCGGCGCCAACAGCTACGTCCGCAAGCCGGTGGACTTCGTGCAGTTCTCGCAGGCCATCGAGCAGCTGGGACTGTACTGGCTGATCATCAACGAATCCCCTCCGCAGACGTGGGACCGGTAGATGGCGGCACCGCTGCGCGTCCTTCTGATTGAAGACTCCGAGTCAGACGCCGTCCTGCTGACCCGTGAGCTGCTGCGCGCCGGATACGATCCGGCGGTGACCCGCGTGGAGACCGGCGAGGCGATGGAAGCCGCGCTGGCGGAGGGCGAATGGGACGTGATCATCGCCGACTACGCGCTCCCCACGTTCAGCGCGCCGGCGGCGCTCGCGGCGGCCCAGGCGAAAGGCGTGGACCTCCCGTTTATCGTCATCTCCGGAACCATCGGAGAAGAAACCGCCGTGGAGATGATGCGGTCCGGCGCGCACGACTACCTGATGAAGAACAACCTCAAACGGCTCGGTGCGGCGGTAGACCGGGAACTCCGCGACGCCCAGGTGCGCCGCGAGCGCAAACACGCCGCCCACCAGCTGGAGCGGCACCTGCAGCGGCTCGCGGCACTGCGGGAGATCGACCTGGCGATCACCAGCAGCCTCGACCTGCGTGTGACGTTGGACGTGATCCTGGACCAGGTCACCTCCCGCCTCCAGGTCGATGCGGCGGCGGTCCTGCTGCTCAACCCCCGCACCCAGGTACTCGAATACGCCGCGGGTCGAGGGTTCCGCGGCCGGACCATGGCCGAGGCCCGGATCCGCATGGGCGAGGGGCTGGCCGGCCGGTGCGCGATGGAGCGGCGGACGGTCCACCACCCGCACCTGCCTGATTCGCAGGAGACGCTCGTGCGGGGTCCGGCGCTGGCCGCCGAAGGATTTGTGGCGTACTATGGCACGCCGCTCGTCGCGAAGGGCCTGGTGCTCGGCGTCCTGGAGGTCTTCAACCGTTCACGGCTTGAAACGGAGCCGGACTGGACGAGTTTCCTGGAAGCCCTGGCCGGTCAGGCGGCCATCGCCATCGACAACGCGACGCTCTTTGACAGTCTGCAGCGCGCAAACCTGGACCTGATCCTCGCCTACGACACCACCCTGGAAGGGTGGTCGAAGGCCCTGGACCTCCGCGACCGGGAGACCGAGGGACACACCCAGCGCGTGATGGACCTCACGATGGACTTGGCCCGCGCGATGGGACTGCGGGAGGAAGAACTGGTGCACGTACGGCGCGGGGCGCTGCTGCACGATATCGGCAAGATGGGCATTCCGGACAGCATCCTGCTCAAACCCGGCCCCCTCACCGACGACGAGTGGGTCATCATGAAGAAGCACCCCGGTTACGCGCTCGACCTGCTCTCCCCCATCGCGTACCTTCGCCCGGCGCTGGAGATTCCGTATGCTCACCACGAGAAGTGGGACGGGACGGGATACCCGCGCGGACTGCAGGCCGAGCAGATCCCGGTGGCCGCCCGCGTTTTTGCCGTGGTGGACGTGTGGGACGCCCTGCGGTCGGACCGCCCCTACCGTCTGGCGTGGTCGCGGGAGCAGGCGCTCACCTATCTCCGGGAGCAGGCCGGCAAGCATTTCGATCCGGCGGTCGTGGAAGCGTTTCTGAAGATGCTACAGCAGCCTGCGCGAGATCAGTTCGAACGGACCTGAAGCCCTTGCGCTTCGGAGTTCTGCGAGGCAACGGCCAGGAAGGGTTCCAGCCGCCGGTTCAATCCGTGCAGCACGGCTTTCGCGACGGCAGCGAACCGGTCGCCGGCGGTGGGAGCGGTGCCTGACAGAAACACTTCCCTGCGCCCCCGGCCGATGGCCATCGTCGCCACGATGATCGGGTGCCGGCCGGAACCGACTTCAGCGACGGCATCCAGGGTCAGCTCCAGGTTTTCGCCGGCCAGGGACCGCACCGCGCTCAAGGTAGCTTCGGCGACGACCTGCCGCCAGATTCCCTCGGTCGTCCGGGCGCTGGCGACGCCCGAGGCCGCCCGGCCGCCATGGCTGAGCCGGACCCGGGCCGACGTCACGAGTCCGTCCACTGCGCAGAACACTTCGTCAATTTTGAGTCTCGCCGACATGGTCAGAACCTCAGCCTATCCCTAAGCACGAAACGTGCCAGCCATCACAAGGTACAAGACCGCCAGTACGGTGGTGATGACGACCGTGACGACGAGGAGCATTCTGCGGCGGTGCGTCATCTGGGTTCCACCGAGACCGTCACCGTCACCGGCTGACCGGACCGCTGCGCATGTGGATCGATCCGGATCTCGTACTCGACCTCGCGGATGCCCTTGCCGCCGCTCAGGACGGGGGTGGCCGCGCCCAGCTGCTGCCAGCCGCTCTCGCCTGAAGTCCTCCACGCGACCGTCGCCGACGTGCCGGACGTGCGGGCGACCAGGACCCAGGAGGTGTTGCTCTTCACGATCAGGCGGCCCCGCTGGAGCGGCGCGTCGGCGGAGACCACGAGCGAGGTCGCCCCTTCGACGCGCTGTGTAGGACGGACCGCGATGCTCACTGTCGAACTTTCGGCCAGGGCCGCCGCGGGGAGCGCGCTCACCGCGACCGCGACCAGAACCACACACCAGATCACCTGCAGCCTACCGGCCATTTCGTCCTCTCCTTCGGTAACCCGGCTAACTGACCCCTGCTGGGACCAGTCCCGTGGCTTTGCGTCCCCGCCTCACGACGGGTTTGCCTTTATCGGTGATGAGGACTTTGCCTCACCCCACAAACACAACCGCCCACCTTCGTCCCCGAAGATGGGCGTGTGGTGCTCTGGGAACTAGAAGTTCCCACCTTCGGCAACCCGGCTAGCTGGAGCCCTCGCTGGGGTCAGCCCCGTGGCTTTGCGTCCCCGCCTCGCGGCGGGTTTGCCTTTATCGCTATGGGACCTCTATCTTGCTACTTACCCTATCGGGTTTCTGTTACTACACTTTACTTCACATCTGCAATACGCAGCAAGTCTGGTGCCACTGTACTGGATCCTGCCGATTTCCTGGCGGAAACGAACGCCCGTTCGGCCATGCGCCCTACCTGCTCAGTAGTGGTTCAGTCTGGACTGTCATCCGTCTTCTGTTGGACTAGTGGAAGGCCGCTCCGCTCTCGGGGCGGCTCACCCGTGAAGGTAGGGATCGACCGAAGTATGTCGCGGGAAAGAGTA
>JBIOWP010000014.1:0-7831 GCA_044868695.1 bacterium | reverse complement strand
GAGCAGGTCGTTCGACGGCTCGTCCTACGTGTCGTCGAGTTGCGTGCGGTCGAGTTACCGGAAGAGAGAAGCGCGGGATACCAGCGAGCCTGGGATCTGCTTCTGACACCGTCCGAGGAGGGGAGGCGGCAGAGATGAGAGCTGGACTGTACGTTCGGGTAAGCACGGAGGGCCAGACCGAAAAGTTCGGACTCCCGGCGCAGCGACGAATCCTAACCGAGTTCGCGGAGCGCCAAGGCTGGCAGCACGAAATCTACGAGGACGCCGGGATCAGCGGGGAGACCTTGGATGCAAGGCCCGCCATGCTCAAGCTCCTAAAGGATGCGGAGGCCGGGCGGCTGGATGTCGTGCTCGCCGTGGAATTGGAGCGCTTCAGCAGGTCGCAGGATCTCTTTGACTGGCTAGTTATCAAGAAGACGTTTCGCGAGGCGAAGGTCAAGTGGGGTACGCCTAATCAGTTATTCTCGCCGGACGATCCCGAGGATGCGTTTCTAAGCGTTCTGTTTGGCGCGTTGTCGGCCCGTGAGAAACAGAAGTTCATCCAGCGAACGAGGCGGGGCAAAGAGCAGGCGGCGAGGCAGGGCCGGTACATTGCGACCTGGAGGCCCTACGGCTACACGGTCGAGGACGGGAAACTCAGCGTCAAGGAGGACGAGGCCAGGACCGTCCGCCATATCTTCCAGTTGAATCGGAAGGGGAAAAGTATCCGCGAGATAGTGCGGACGCTCAACCGCGATCGCATTCCGACGCCTAGACAGGCATTCGGTCACAAGTTGGCCGGGACGCAATGGCAACGGTCCACGATTGGCTACCTTCTGAGCAATCCGCTCTACGTAGGTCGCGCGTTCTACGGCAAGACCCGTCAGGTCGCCGGGAAGCGTGAACAGCAGTCGGAGGAAAAGTGGGTCACGATCCCAGCTCCTCGCATCGTGTCTGACGGTGACTTCAATCTAGCACAGCAGCGTATCCGGCAGAATGCGGCCTTGGCGGAGCGGAACCAACACAATATCTATGAACTGAAGGGCCTCGTGTTCTGCAGCTGCGGGCGGCGAATGTATGGGCAACCCTCCGGTGATCGAAGGTACTACCGTCCAAATTGCAAAGACGCCCATCATGTGCGGGCCGATAAGATCGAAAGTCTCGTGTGGCAGGAGGTTATGAGGGCGTTGAAACACCCGGACCTAATCGTCGCCGAGGCTAAGAAGCAGAGAGAGTCTAGGTTCGGCGAGAAGGACGAAGTGGCGTTGAGGCTGGAAACGGTGCGGGCCGCGCTGGCGAAGATTCCGACCGAGAGGGAACGGGTCTCGTTGCAACACCAGGAAGGTTATTTGGAGTGGTCGAAGGCGAAGGCCCGGCTCGACGAGATCAAGCAGCGGGAGGCCGAGCTGGAAGAGGAGCGGGGTCGGCTGGAGTCGCGGCTCACGTCCGCAGCGGCAGACAGGGAGCAGGAGGCCAGCCTGCGGACACTTCTGAAGAGGTTCGACACGAGACTTCAGACCCTCACGGCTGAGGAGAGAATGCTGGTCCTACGCGGCTTCGTCAAGCGGGTCGTCATCACCCCGGCCGGCGAGGTTTCTATCGACGCCTATCTGCCGTCCCGGGAGGCCAGCCAGCGGACGCGGGGTAAAGGCCAGTATATCAGGAGGGCCTGCCCGACGACAAACTCCTTCTTCAGCGCGCCAAATGCGCGGCTGTCCTCGCTATTGTTGCGATTGTCCCCCATCACGAATACGGTGTCGTCGGGAACCCTGACGGGACCGAAGTTGCCCTGCGCCGCGCCGTTGATGTACGGCTCGCTGATCCGCCGGCCGTTGACGTAGAGCTTCCCCTCTTTGACCTCGAGGGTGTCCCCCGGCAGCCCCACCACCCGCTTGATGTAGTTCCGCTGCGGGTTGAGAGGGTAGCGCAGGACGATAACGTCTCCGCGCCGCGTCTCGCGCAGCCGGTAGAAGAACTTGTCCACCAGCACGCGGTCCCGCGGCAGCAGCGTCGGTTCCATCGAGTACTGTTCCACCTGGAACGCCTGGGCGACCGAGACCATGATCAACTGCGCGAGCACGAACGCAATGATCAGGGTCTTCAAGAACTCCCAGGCGCTGCGGCCGAGCCTGCGCCAGTTGGGTTTGAGGAGAATGCCCACGACTGCCTATCATAGTGTTCCTCCATGCCCGAGTCAATTCACTGTCACCGGAAAGGCGAGCGGGTCTGCTGTGCTGCACGTCACAGGAGGACTGTGACGCGCGTCATCGTTCGTCCGGCGCGGCCGGCGGTAGTGTGATCGTAAGGTCCCTGCTGCGCGGCCCACCTCTGTCCGTCCCCTCCGAGCATTACCGGACGGCGGTGGCCGCGCGGCAGCGTTTGTATCGACGGACGGTCAGTCGATGCGCTGGCGCAGACGGTGCGTGTCCAGCAGCACGATCTTTTTCCCGCGCAGCTCGACCAGGCCCTGCGCGCGGAACGCGGCCAGGGCGCGGTTCACCCGTTCTCGTGTGGCTCCCACCATTGCGCCCAGATCCGCCTGAGTCAGGTCGAAATCTATCTCGGTCCCATCCTTTTCCACGCCGTACCGTTTCGCCATCTCCAGCAGCATCCGAGCCAGCCGAGCGTGCACGTCCAGAAAGGCGAGGCTCTCCGCGTACTCTGTGACACGCCGCAGCCGGCCGCTGAGGAGTTCTACCAGCGATGCCGCCAGCTTCGGGCTGCGCGCGAGATGTTTGGCGAACTCTTCGCGGCTGATCCAGAGGGTAACGGTGTCCTCCAGCGTCTCGGCGCTGGCCGACCTCGGGTGCCCGTCCAGCAGCGCCAGTTCTCCGAACACGTCACCGGGGCCGGCGACCTCAACGGTGAGCTCTTCGCCTCCCGCAGTGGGCAGGAAAATGCGGACGCGGCCTGAGTCTACAACATAGAGCGCGTCACCGGCCTGGTCTTTGTGGAAGATGATCGTCCCCCTGCGAAACGCCTTCCGGCGCAGTTGGGCCGCAAGGTCAGCCAGCATCTCGTCGCTAAGTGCTGAGAACAGCGACGCTCGTTTGAGGAGGTCCGTGGAGTCGGCCATGAATGATAGTGCCTTCGGGGCGGTTGATTAGCGCTCCTACGCCCGGGCAAATGGGGATGCCACTGGGGGACTGATTCGACTCCACTCACCGACGATATCGTCCCAACCCGAACGGTGTGCTCAAGATCAGGACTCAGGATAAGGAGACATTCCTAAGGCTGCAGTATATTATTGATAGGGTTGTGCGGTGAGGTGCAGGAGCGGCTGAACTGGCGGCACTGGAAATGCCGTAGGGACGCAAGTCCCTCGTGGGTTCAAATCCCACCCTCACCGCCAGCACGGCCGGGAGGCGACCGTCCTTCCTGCAGAGGTCCCCCACCTAGACTGGTTGCCCCCGATTCCTCGCACTGGTCTGGTCCCCGTCCGTGATGATCCCGTTACACAGAGCCGATAGACGTGGTGCTATCAGCCCACTCCACCGCGTCTGCGCGGAATGTTGAAGGAGGATGTTCATGCGAACTCGCTGGATGCTGGTTGCGCTCGTGCTGGCCACGGTACTGGCCGTGCCGGCCTCGGTTCCCGTGCAGGCAAAGGCAGCCCGGAAGGTCATTCCGATCAAACTCGTCTCGTGGTCATTTTCACCAAGCTTCTTCTCCGTCACGCAGGGCGACACCGTGGTCCTTGTTCTCAGCAACGAAGATCCCGATAAGCGGAATCACAGTTTTGCGGCACGATGGCTGGTCGGAAAACAGGTTACCATGCGCGGCGCAATTGCCCGCGAAGGCGTCGACGATGAGCGGCGTTTCTTTGCGGTGGCGCCCGGCACCCAGGCGGAGATTGAGTTCGTGGCGTCAGAGCCAGGATCGTTCCCGTTTGTCTGCGGCGTGTTCGACCACGGGTCGCGCGGGCAGGTCGGCGCGATGAACGTGATCGTGGCTCCATAGAAGGCCTGAGCTCCACGGGCCCGACCGGTGACCACGGCGCGGCCCATCCCCGAGTTTCATCCGGCATCCTCCGTACAGAGGCGCGCGCCTCGCGCGCCGCGAATGGCAACAGCGTCCCGTGGCTACGGTTTCATTCTTCGGCGCGGTGCGCACGGTTACCGGCTCGATGCATCTGGTCGAGGCCGGAGATATCCGTCTGCTCCTGGACTGCGGGCTCTTCCAGGGCCGGCGTAGCGAAGCGGATGAAGTCAACCGGCGGTTCCCGTTCGCTCCGGCCAGTATCGATGCCGTTCTGCTGTCGCATGCTCACCTGGATCACTGCGGGAATCTGCCGACCCTGGTGCGCGGAGGATTTCGCGGGCCCATCTACTGCACGCCGGCGACACGCGACCTGACGGCGCTCATCCTGCGCGACAGCGCCGAGATCCAAGCGCAGGACGCCAGGTTTGTCAACAAAATGCGCTCGCGGCGGGGGCCGTCGCCGGCAGAGCCCCTCTATACGGTCGATGACGCCGAGCAGGCGATCAGGCGGCTGCGGCCGGTCAAGTACCGTAAGGCGTTTCAGGTCGGACCGGCGGCGTGTGTGTTCTATGACGCCGGGCACGTCCTGGGGAGCGCGATCACGGTCGTAACCGTCGAAGGCCGGACGCTCGTGTTCTCGGGAGACCTGGGCCGCACCGCGGCGCCGATTCTGCGAGACCCCGAGGTTCCTCCCGTACCCGATCTGCTCATCATGGAGTCCACATATGGCGACCGCCGGCACGAGTCGTTTGAACGCGGTGAGCGAAAACTGGCCGACGTTGTCCGCACCACCGTGCGCCGGGGCGGCTCCATTCTGATTCCGGCGTTTGCCGTCGGACGGACGCAGGATCTTACCTACACCCTGGCACGCCTCCGAGATGCGGGGGGGATTCCGCAGGTGTCGACGTTTGTGGATAGTCCCATGGCGACCGACGCCACCGGCATCTTCCGGAAGAACGCGGATGTTTTTGATACCGAGACGCGGGCACGCCTCCGCCGCGGTGATCCCTTTGGCGGCCGCCACATCCACTACGTGCAGTCGGTTGAGGAGTCGAAGGAGCTCAACGACCGGCACGATCCATTCATCGTGATCGCAACGTCGGGGATGTGCGAGTCCGGCCGCATCCTGCATCATCTGCGCCACCACGTGGGCGATCCGCAGTCCTCGCTCGTCTTCGTCTCGTTCCAGGCCGCCAACACACTGGGCCGGCGGCTGGCTGACGGTGTGACGCCGGTGAATATTTTTGACGAGTCCCATGACGTCCGGCTGCAGGTCCACCGGATTGAATCGTACAGCGCGCATGCGGACCGGGACGAGCTGTTGGCGTGGGTGAAGAAGATGCCGCGGCTGCGTCAGATTTGCCTCGTGCACGGCGAAGAGCAGCAAGGCGCGGCTCTCGCACGGCGGCTCATCCGGCGGGGCATCAAGACGATCCTTCCGCAGCGGGGACAGCAGGTGACGATCTAAATGAGGGTCAAGCCTCAGCTTTTCAGATATAATCGGGCAGGAGGAGGGGTGCCCCGAACTGGCTAAGGGACCGGTCTCGAAAACCGGCGGGGCGTAAGCCCCTTGTGGGTTCGAGTCCCACCCCCTCCGCCATCTCCATCACGTTCCCGCGGTGCCGCGCTACACTCCGAGTGAGCCCTTCGACTTCGCTCAGGGGCTGCGCTAGCGTGAGGGTTTCCGCGGTTCCGTTCCCGTGGCGATGGCCATGGCCAGATAGTCGGCGGCGTCCGCATGCGCGCCACGCTCTTTGAGCAGCATGCCCAACTCGCGCGCGGCCTCCCCCAGCTCCGGGGCGAGTTTCGCGCGTTTGAAGAGCTCCACGGCCTCTTTGAGTTGATCGATGGCCTGTTTCCACCGGCGCTGCACCTTCGCCACCTGTCCCAGCGTCACCAGACACCGGGCCCGCTGCACAGGATCCCGCTGGCCCTCCGCCAGCGCAAGCGCGGTTTTGGCTTCGCGCTGGGCTTCCGCGACCTTGCCCATCCGGACGAGCACACGCGCCAGGTCGTCAAGGGTCGCGGCGCGGCTGCGGCTATCGCCCAAGCGTTCTTGCAGCTGCAGGGTGCGCTGCAGCGTCTCGTGAGCGTCGGAGTATTCGCCGGCCTCGTACAGCATCCGTCCCAGGGCCCGCAGCGCCGCAGTCAACTCGGGGGAATCCGGGGCGGCCAGCAACGCGTCTTTCGCGCCACGCAGTGCGGTCACGACCTGTGCCGTTCTAGCTGCCTGGAAGTGGATGCGTGCGATACCGAGCTGCGCCCGCCCCAATGTAAGAGGAAGATCCTGCCGGTGCGCCACCTGGGCGACTTCCTCCAGGATGCGCAGCGCGCGTGCGCTGCGTCCCTCGCGGCTGAGGAGTTCCCCGTATGAGAGAAGTGCGTCGCAGCCCTCGACCGACCGCAGCGTGCGCGTGGAACGGAACTGCGCCAGCGCTTCTTCCAGTCGCTGGCGGCCCGTGTCCTCTTCGCTGCGGCCCAGAGAAAGATGAGCGAGGCGGGTCAGGGCGCGCGGTTCAAACGCGGGCAGCCGCCGTTTCCGGCTCCAAGCGAGTGCGTCAGAGAACGCGCGCTCGGCGTCCTTCGGCCTGCCCTGGGCGACGGCGACGTCCCCCCGCGTGAGCAGGAGCTCGGCGTGGAGGTCGTCGGCATCCTCTGCGAGCGCTTCGACCGCCGTGAGGAGACGGTCGGTCTTGGGCGCGTTTGACGGCGCGTTGGCCCTCGCGAGTTCCAGAAGGTTGAGCGCGCTTTCTCGCGGCAGCTGCGGAGTTTCCAGCAGGAGCAGGGCTAGGGACGTCTGCAGCCTGTTGGAGAGCGCCACCAGCGTGCTCACCGACGGGTAGGTGCGCCCGGATTCCAGGAGGCTGATAAAGCTCTTAGTGAGGTTGGGGCGCGCGATGTCGGTCTGCGTGAACCCGCGGATCCGCCGCGCCTGGCGGATCCGGCCGCCCAATCGCTTGAGCCATACGGGGGACTTGGGCGCCTTCTGCTCAGGCATGATGCACGACGCTTCGTGTGAGTAAACGCGCAACCCTGCTGTTGCCGGAGCCGGTCAAGCGCGAAGAGATTGATTGTTGCATCCGAAAAGTGCAGTCTAGCAAACGAGACCTCCTGGGTGCTCGCGTGCCGTGTCTTGGCGCGACGTTGTTCGTGACAACTTTTGGGTGTCCCTTTGCTTGAGTGGGATTTCATGTTTCGGCTGGTGAACTCATAGTGGACACTCCGGCGGCTCAAGTGCATCACATCCTAGCAGTGAGTTCGAGGTAAGGGAGAGACGTCCATGAGGCGTTCCGCCAGGCGAGACTCGACGGGCGGGCCGGTCAGCATGGGTATGGGCCGGTTTCTTGGAGTGCTGCTTCTTGTCAGTATCGTGCCGTCGGGGTTCCAGAGCCCTGTATCCACGCAGCCCACCCTTGACGATCTGGTCATCCGGGCCTTTGACGTCGACGTCTCGATTGCGCCCGTGCCCCTCAGGGTTGAGTTCACGCCGGCCCGGGAGATCCGCTATCTCTCGCGCGGCACGCTTCGCGGGACCACCACGGCAGTGGTTGACGTCACCGCCCCGGGGCCCGTGGATACCGCCCGCTTCTTCTTCGATAGTGACGTGCGGCTCGGCTCGGTGAGTGCGGCCGGGTACCAGATCATGCCCAAGCGGCAGCGCGATACCCTTACCCTAACTTTTGTCCCGGCGCTCCCCCCGGGAACCAAGGTGCCCATCACGTTTGTCTACGAAGGGCAGCCACTGTACATCTATGACGAGTTCGTTCAGGTGTCTGAGGGTACCCTCTATCCCGTCCTCATCAGCCCATTCGGCGACTTCTCCGCGAATTTAGCCCGTGTCACCCTGACGCTGACGGTGCCGCGGGGATAC
>JBIOWP010000013.1:0-19670 GCA_044868695.1 bacterium | reverse complement strand
CGCCCGCGCTCGGCGGCGAGGCCGATCTGATCGCCGATCGCCGACAGCGTCGCGAGCTCCCTGACGCTCAACGCCCTCCGGCGGGGCAGCACGAGGTTCATCACGCCGATCACGCCGCTCGCGCTGCGAAGCGGCACGGTGACGTGACGGGGATGGTCCCATCCGGCCTGCTCGAGACGCTCGCAATCCACGATGTTCACCGCTTCAGACAGCTGCCCGCTGCGCAGCATCTGCAGGCACCGGCAGTCGCCCTGCATGCGGGCCATCCCCGCGGCGGCCAGCTCAAGGGGCAGGCTCTTCGTTGCCGCCACGGCGAAGCCGCCGTTGTGCTCCAGGAACACCCAGCCGCTGCTGAGACGCATCAAGTCGACCAGCTGATCGAGCGCGCGGCCCAGCCCGCTCGGCATGTCGAGGGACCGGTTGAGTGTCTCCGCGATTGAGCTCATCGTGACCAGGTCCCGGGACCGCTGGAGCGCGAGCAGTACGATCCCGATACTGAACACCAGGGTGAAGGCGCCGGAAAACGCCGCGCCGACGCCGGCGTAAACCGGATGCGGCCGCAGCAGGGGATACGCTAGCGCGTGCAGCCCGGTCAGCAGCAGCCCCCAGAAGAGGAGCTTGCTGCTCAGGGCCTGGACGCCCCGCTCCTGCCGGTACAGCAGCAGCGCGCTGGCCACAAACCCTCCGCCGCCGAGCACGGAGGCCGTAATGGCGGCCGGCAGCCAGGCGTGTCCCGCGAGGACGACGCTTGCCAAGACCCCGGCCAGGGCGACAGCCGACACCCGGGGGTCCTGCCGGAAGCTCTGGACCATTGCCCACGAGGCGGCCAGGAACAGGGCGTGCCGGAGCGCGATGAGCGAAGGATCGGGGACGATCGTAAGGAGCGTTTCGGCGACCACATGAGCGGCGAAGAAGGCGTAGGCGACGGCCCACCACCCGATCTGGCGCTCACGCCCTTCAAGGTAACGGAGCATCAGGAAGAGCGTCAGCGCCAGGTGAATGCCGACGCCGACCGCCAGCGCGGCCGTCAAGATCGTCATAGGTCTATCATTCGCACCGGCGCGACCGTCTCCTAGACTCGTCGACGCGTCGGGTGCCCGCTCGATCCGGGAATCAGGCGTGCGACCGATTGGCCGTGCCCGTGGATCTTGCGATGATGGCGAGCAAGCGAACACCACGGGGGGACGAGGATGCGCACGCGGAGATGGACGATGGCGACGGCAGGGATGGCGGCGGCTGCGGTGGCAGCCCTGGGGTTTGGGGCGGGGTTTGTGGCCGGCCGGGCGCCCACCGGCAGCCACGCATCATCCGTGACCGCGGCGCCCTCGCCGCATGAAGAGATGGACCGCCTGCACGAAGCGCGCGTGAAGGCATTTCCGGCCAAGACACGCGGAACCGGTGCCCAACCGCTGGCGCCGAAGGTTGTTTCAGGCGCCAAACAGTTCGACCTTGTGGCCCGGCAGATCCAGTGGGAGGTCGAGCCGGGGGTCCTGCGGACGGCGTTCGCGTACAACGACCAGGTGCCGGGGCCCACACTTCGCGTGACCGAGGGGGATCGCGTGCGCGTCGTGCTCCGCAACGAGCTGCCCGAGAGCACTTCCATTCACTTCCATGGACTCATTACACCAAACGCCATGGATGGCGTGCCCTTCATCACACAGCCGCCGGTCCGGCCCGGGCGGTCTTTCACGTATGAGTTTGCCGCCGCGCCGGCCGGCACCCACATGTACCATTCGCACAACGGCGCGGATCAAATTACCAAGGGGCTGTTGGGCGCGTTCATCGTGGAGCCGAAGGACCGCGCTGGTGAACCCTCGGTCGCCCAGGATGTGGTCCTGATCGTCAACGACGGCCCTCTGGGCTTCACGATCAACGGCAAGAGCTTCCCTGCCACGCAGCCGATCGTGATGAAGGTCGGACAGCGCCTGCGCATCCGGTACATGAATGAGGGCCAGGTCATCCACCCGATGCACCTACACGGGCTGCTCCAGCAGGTGATCGCCAAAGACGGCCGGCGGCTGGCGCAGCCGTACGCCGTCGATACGATCAACGTTGCGCCCGGTGAGCGGTACGACCTGCTGGTGGAGGCGACGCTGCCGGGTACGTGGGCGCTGCACTGCCACATCCTGTCGCACGCCGAGTCCTCACGCGGCATGCACGGGATGGTAACGGCGGTGGTCGTACAGCCGTAGCGGGGGTGGCGGGCATGCCGAAAGCAGCGCAACTCGTTGCCACGATCCGAATCCTCATCGCCGAGGATCACGCCATCGTCCGGGAAGGCATCCGGATGATCCTGGACGCGGAACCGGACTTCCATGTGGTCGGTGAGGCCAGGGACGGTCGGGAAGCGGTTGAGCTGGCGCAGACGCTGGCTCCCGACGTCGTGGTCATGGACATCAGCATGCCGCAGATGAACGGCATCGAGGCGACGCGACAGCTCCAACGGCTTTGCCCCAACGCCCGCGTGCTCATCCTCACGATGCATGAGGAAGAGTCGTACGTGTTCCAGCTGCTGCAGAAAGGCGCGTCCGGTTATGTCCTCAAGCGCGCGGCGGCCACCGATCTCGTGGAGGCGGTGCGGTCCGCGTCGCGTGGGGAGGCATTTCTCTGCCCGTCGGTCGCGCGCAGTGTCGTCCAGGACTACCTGGACAGGATCCGGTCCGGCGAAGGCCGGGACCGCTACGATGGCCTGACCGACAGGGAGCGCGAAATTCTTGTCCTGCTGGCCGACGGGCTGACCAACGCGGCGATCGCGCAGCGCCTGGGGATCAGCATCAAGACCATCCAGACCCACCGCGCCCACATCATGGAGAAGCTGGACCTGCACGACCGCAGCCTGCTTGTCCGGTACGCCATCCGTAAAGGTCTCATCGACCCCTAACCCCCGACCCCCGACCCCCGTTTCTATGTAAGATGGTAACGTCATCATGTCTCGCCTCGCCGTTCTGACCAGCGGGGGCGACGCCCCCGGCATGAACGCCGCGATCCGCGCTGTTGTGCGGACGGCCATCTCCCACGGCTGGGACGTCTCGGGCGTACGCCACGGCTACGCGGGACTCATCGCCGGCGAGGTCGCGCCGCTGACGGCACGCGACGTGGGCGGCATCATCCAACTGGGCGGGACGATCCTGCACTCCGCCCGCTGCCCAGAGTTCTATGAGGAGCCCGGACGCCGCCGTGCTCTGCGCACGCTGCAGGACCACCGCATCGACGCCGTGGTTGTCATCGGCGGCAGCGGCACGCAGTGCGGCGCCCACGAGCTGTCAAAGGCGGGGGTGCCCATCATCGGTGTCGGATCGACGATCGACAACGACCTGTACGGCGCTGAGATGACGATCGGCGTGGATACGGCGCTGAACATCGCCCTGGAGGCCGTGGACCGCCTCAAGACGACCGCGTCCGCGCTCCAGCGCGCCTTTCTCGTCGAGGTGATGGGCCGTCACTCGGGATACCTTGCGCTGATGACGGCGATTGCGGGTGGAGCGGAGGCGGTGGTCATTCCAGAAGTCGAAACCAACCCTGAACAGCTGGTTGAGGAACTCCGGGAGGCGGCCACACGGGGCAAGGCGCACGCGCTGGTGGTCGTGGCCGAGGGGGCCGGGTACAACGCTGACCGGCTGACTCACTACTTCCGGGAGCACCGCAACCGGCTGGGCTATGAGGTCCGCGCAACGATTCTCGGACACGTGCAGCGCGGCGGTGCGCCGACCGCATTCGACCGGCTGCTGGCCACCCGGTTGGGGGCCGCGGCGGCGGAGTCCCTGGTGGCCGGACGCCACGGGGTGCTGATGGGGCTGCGCGCCGGCGAGATCGCTCCTACGCCGCTCGACGAGGTCGTTGCTAATCAGAAAACGCTCGACCTCCGCCTGCTCGATCTGGCGAGGAGACTCGCGACGTGAGCCCGATGGCGCAGTTGACGATCGGCAAAGTCCGGGGTCTCCAGCAACTGGCTGATCCTGCCGGGATCTTCGCCATGTGCGCGATGGACCACCGGGGTTCGATGCAGGAGATGCTGAGCCCGCAGGCCCCGCAGCGCGCGGGTGACAAGGCCCTGACGGAAGCCAAGCTGGACCTCGCCGAGATGCTGTCTCCCGCGTCAACCGCGGTGCTGCTGGATCCGATCTATGGGGCTCCCCAGGCAATTGCCGGCGGCGTGCTGCGCGGCAACGTCGGCTTGCTCGTTAGCCTGGAGGAGACAGGTTACGGGCGCGAGGCCGAGGGCAGGGTCACGAGGCTGCTGGACGGCTGGAGCGTGCAGAAGATCAAACACATGGGCGCGTCCGCCGTGAAGGTCTTGCTGTATTACCGGCCGGATCTGCCTCAGGTGGCGGCCCATCAGCGTGACGTGGTCCGCGCCGTGGCGGATGACTGCCGTGCCGCTGATATCCCATTTGTGCTGGAGCCGATCGCCTACCCTGTGGAGGCCGAGCAGGATCCGGCGGCCTTTGCGGCGCGAAAGCCAGACCTGGTCGCGCGGTCCGCCGCCGACCTCACTCCGCTCGGCATCAACGTGCTGAAGGCGCAGTTTCCGGTGGATCTGCGGTTCGAGCATGATGCCGGTCGTATCCGCGAGGCCTGCGCGCGCATTGACGCCGCATCACAGGTGCCCTGGGTGCTGCTCAGCGGGGGAGTGGGGTACGACGAGTTCATCGCGCAGGTCGAGACCGCCTGCCGGGCAGGGGCCTCGGGATTTCTGGGCGGCCGCGCCGTGTGGGAAGAGGCGCTCAAGATGCCGGACCGCAGCGAGCGGCGCCGCTGGCTGCAGACCGTTGGGGCCGACCGGATGCGCCGGCTGCACGAGGTTGCCGCTGAGCACGGGCGGCCGTGGTGGCGCAAGCACAGCGATTCCCTGCGTGAGCTCGTGCCGGTGGATCAGGGCTGGTATCGGCGGTACGGGTTGGAGTGAAAAGCACCGGAGCGGCCGCCTGGCGGACGGCCGCTCCGGGTCAGGCGAGGGGGGATGGGCTTGCTCTACCACGTAGCCCTTCGCATGAAATCTCACCCTTCCCCAGGAGTTGCTGGCTTGAAACCGCCAGCTCACACCCTTGAGTGCAGGGTTCTTTCTCGTTCAGCATAGATGTAGTAGGGCGCCCCGGCCAGCGGG
The DNA here is from genome assembly GCA_044868695.1 of bacterium. Lineage (GTDB taxonomy): Bacteria > Sysuimicrobiota > Sysuimicrobiia > Sysuimicrobiales > Kaftiobacteriaceae > JBIOWP01. The sequence continues at coordinate 14,566 of JBIOWP010000013.1, read as the reverse complement.
TGAAACATGTAGCTGACTCAGGGAAACACCTGAGACGCCTCAGGGAAATACCTGAATCAGGGAGTGGTTGCAGTATCTTGAACAGGAGAGGCACGGGGCCTACAGCGGCGAAAGTGTCTTCGGAGACGCGGTGACGACGGCAGACATTGTCATCCTCGGCGGGGGATCCACCGGGACCAGCGTGGCGTTTCATCTGGCCCGCCGCCGCTACGGGCGGGTCGTGATGATCGAACGCGACACCGTGGGGGCCGGGCCGACTGCGAAGTCCATCGGCATTATCCGCCTCCATTATTCGTATGAACCGCTGATCCGGCTCGCGGCGCGGAGCCTGGAGGCGTTTGCCCGGTTTGGCGAGCTCACCGGCGCCGTCGCCGACTTCACCCGCTGCGGGTTTCTGCTCCTGGCGTCTGAACGAGAGATGGACGGGCTGCGCGCAAACGTGGAGCTGCAGCACCGGCTCGGGGTCACGTCGTTCGTACTCACCCCCAAGGAGATCGCCGATCTGGATCCGCGGATGGATCTGACCGGGGTGGCGGGTGGGGCATGGGAGCCCGAATCAGGGTTTGCTGACGGGTATGCGACCGCCGCCGGGTTCGCCGCCGCGGCCAGGCGTGACGGCGCAGAGATCTGGGAGGGCACGCCGGCGGAGGAGATCGTCGTGGAGGGAGGCCGCGTCCGCGGCGTGCGAACGGGGCGCGGTGAAATCAGCACACCGGCGGTACTGGTTGCCTGCGGGCCGTGGACGCCGGCGCTGCTGGGGCCGCTGGGGGTGGAGATGCCGATTCAAGGCTCACGCCAGCAGGTGGTGCAGCTCGCGCCTCCCGCTTCGTTCGGGCAGTTGCGCACGGTGATTGAGGACCTGGCGCTCGGCTTCTATGTCCGGCCCGAGGCCGGCGGAACGGTTCTTGCCGGCGTGCTCGAAGAAGAGGTCGAAGAGATCGTGCCACCGGATGCGTTCCGCCGCGGGGTCGATTTCGACTTCGTTGCGCGCGTCGGCCGGCTGTGGGCCGATCGCTATCCGGATGCGAAGGACGCCGAATTCCGGGCCGGATACGCCAGTCTGTACGACATCACTCCGGACTGGCAGCCGGTGCTGGGCGCGGCGCCTGGAATCGCGGGCTTGTACGTCGCGGCCGGATTCTCCGGACACGGATTCAAACTCAGCCCCGCTCTAGGAGAGGTGCTGGCGGCCATCGTCGCCGGCGAGGCGCCGCCGGTCGACATCTCGATGTTCCGCCCGTCCCGGTTTGCCGAAGGGCGCCTCATTCGCGGCCGTCACTCACAAGGCATTCTTGGCTAGACTGCGCTTCGATCGCAACGAACTGGCCGGCGCGTTCGGAGATATCGGTACCGATTTTCCCCTCCTGACCGGTATGATCCTGGCCGCGGGACTGAATCCCGCCGGTGTGCTCGCCATATTCGGCGCCATGCAGATCCTGACCGGTGTCACCTACGGACTCCCCATGCCCGTGCAGCCGCTGAAGGCCATGGCGGTGATCGTGATCACCCAGAAGCTGGCACCGCAGGTCTTGGCCGGCGGCGGCCTGGCGATCGGGGTGCTGATGTTTCTCCTGGTGGCTACCGGAGCGCTGGAGTGGGTGGCGCACGCAGTGCCCCGGGCGGTCGTCCGCGGCATTCAGTTCGGACTCGGGTTACAGCTTGCGTCGCTGGCCCTAGGCCGCTACGTGACCGGCGAGGGACTTCCAGGCTATCTCCTCGCCGCCGCTGGGTTCGCCCTGACGGTCGCGCTGCTGGGGAACCGCCGCGCGCCGCCGGCGCTCCTGCTGATTGGGCTGGGCGCGATCTACGCGCTGCTGTTCCGGCTGGACCGCGGCGTGTGGGTGCGCAGTTTCGCGCTGCACCTGCCGGAGTTCGCCGCGCCGTCCACTCGTGATTTTCTTACCGGTTTGGTCCTGCTGGCGCTGCCGCAGCTGCCCCTGTCGCTGGGGAACTCCATCCTCGCCACGCGCCAGGTCGTCGCCGACTTTTTTCCCACGCACCATGTGGGGGTGCGCCGGATCGGTCTGACGTACGCGCTGATGAATCTCATCGGGCCGTGGTTTGGGGGAGTACCGACCTGTCATGGGTCGGGCGGGGTGGCCGGCCACTACGCGTTCGGCGCGCGCACCGGAGGGTCGGTGGTGATCTACGGCGCGCTCTACCTGGTGCTGGGCCTCTTCTTCAGCGGCGGATTCGCGGAGCTCATCCGCCTGTTTCCGCTGCCGGTCCTCGGGGTGATCCTTGCGTTCGAGGCGCTGGCCCTCATGGTGTTGATCCGTGATGTTGCCGATCCCGTGGAGTTTGCGATTGCGCTGCTGGTCGGAGCGGTGGTGCTGGGGGTGCCGTACGGCTACCTGATTGGGCTCGTCGCCGGGACCGTCCTCGTGCGGCTGCGCCGCCCCCGGCTCGACGGCGGGCCGGGGCAACGATGAGACGCGGCGGGACACGACCGGCGGCCTCCAGGGTCGCGGCAGGGAGCGGCCTGCGGGCTCTGGTATTGTAATAGCGATGCAATTCACCTTTGTCGGTGACTATACCGATCCGGCGCTGGCGCGGACGGCTGCGGGCCTGCGGGCGGTGTTCCAGCGCCGGGGGCACATCTTCACCGCAGACCCTGAGGCCGACGACCTCCGTCTGGTGTTCAACTTCATCGATCCCGACCGGCCCCGTCCATACCGGCGGCGCGCCAAAGCGATTTTTGTCGTGTCGATCGGAGTCACGGGTCAGCGGCCCGACAACGTCCTGCGCCAGGCCTACCCGCTGCTGGTCCGCTCGCTCGCCAACCTCTGCCTGTACCTGGTGCGCAGCGGCGAAACGGTGCACACCTATTTTGTGACGCTGGAGCAAGGGTACTATCCGATTCCCGACCTGACCGGCGATGACTACTTTGACTACCTCTATGACCGGCTGCACCCGCTGGCATCCTCGCAACTGGTCATCGACAACGAGTTCCACCCGGATCTCGAGCCCGACCTGTGGCATGGGGATGCCCTCACGCGGCAGCTCAGCGCCGCCGGGAAGCGCCTGGACGCGCTGGACCTGTTACCCGCGCCCTTCCCGATCCACGAGCTGCTCGACGAACGCGACCTGCGCCACATCGAGCGCCTGTACGGCATCGGCGGGCTCTCGTACGGGAATCTCAGCGTGCGCAAGGACGGGCGGCGGTTCTGGATGAGTGCCAGCGGGGTGGACAAGGGCCAGATGACGGAGGTCGGCCGCGATATCCTGATGGTGAAGGGTTTCGACCGGGAACGCCACGTCATGCTGCTCAGCGTCCCGCCCCACGTCAAGCCCCGGCGGGTCTCGGTCGATGCGATTGAACACTGGATGATCTACACGGAACATCCTCAGGTCGGCGCGATCGTGCACGTGCACGCCTGGATGGAGAAGATCGCCTCGACGACGATCAACTATCCCTGCGGGACCATCCAGCTGGCACAGTCTGTGGCCGACGTGGTCCGCCAGTCACGCACCCCCGACCGCGCGGTCGTAGGACTAAAGAACCACGGACTGACCATCACCGGTCCCAGCCTGGACGATATCTTCGACCGGCTCGAACGCGGGTTCATCCGGCAAGTCCCGATGTCCTAACACGAAAAGGGCGGGAGTAGGGAGTAGGGATCAGGGATTAGACAAGAAGGCGAACATGAGTCGAATCCCTAATCCCGAATCCCTAATCCCGCAGTTTTCTGGATGAAGGCTCTCGTCTTCAACCCAACGATTCCCCGGTTCGTGGCTACCAAGGCGTTTAGCGCCATCACCCGCTCGGCGGTCTCTGGACCGTTTGCGCCGCTGCGATACCGCGAGATGGCCGAGCCGGCGCTTCCAGGAGAGGACTGGATCCGCGTGCGGGTGCGCCTGGGTGGTATCTGCGGCAGCGACCTGCACACCATCCGCCTGGACACCAGTCCGGCGATGTCGGCCCTGACGTCATTTCCGTTCGTACTCGGGCACGAGAACGTCGGCACTGTGCTCGAGGTCGGCCGGGCGGCCGCTGGATGGCAGGCCGGACAGCGTGTGACGGTCGAGCCGGTCCTGCCGTGCGCGGCGCGCGGGGTCCCGCCGTGCCCGCACTGCGCCGCCGGCCGGTACAACCTCTGCGTGAGGACGACCGAAGGCCACCTCAGTCCAGGTCTGATGATCGGCGCCTGCCGCGATACGGGCGGCAGCTGGAGCCCGGCGTTCGTCGCGCACCGCTCGCAAGTGCTGCCGGTTCCGGAGGGCGTTCGAGACGAAGAAGCGCTGATGGCTGAGCCCATGGCCTGCGCCGTGCATCCGCTGCTGGCTCACCCGCCATCTGATCGCTCCACCGTGCTGGTGATCGGCGGGGGGGTCATCGGCCAGTGCGCGGTGGCCGCCGTGCGCGCGGTGGGGAGCGCCGCGCGCGTCATCGCGCTGGTGAAGTACCCATTCCAGGAAGAGATGGCGCGGGCGTTGGGCGCGGACGCGACGGTGCGGCTGCGCCGGGGAGACGGCTACTACGACGAGCTCGCGGACCTCCTCGGAGGAACAGTTCGCCGGCCGATGCTCGGCCGGCGTGTCTTCATCGGGGGCGCGGATCTCACGATCGAGTGCGTCGGTTCCTCACGCAGCCTCGACGACGCCCTGCGGCTCACGGGGCCCGGAGGATCCGTCGTGCTCCTTGGGCTGGCGTCGGTGCCGTCAGGCGTCGATTGGACGCCGGTGTGGTGGAAGGAGCTCAGGGTCACGGGGAGCTACATCTACGCGGTGGACCGCTGGCAGGGACGCACCGGAAAAACGATGGAGCTGGTGCTGGACTGGATGGCGCGCGGGACGGTGCGCCTCGGCGCTCTGGTGACCCATCGGTTCCCGCTGAAGGACTATCGGGTGGCCCTGCGGACCGCGATGGGCAAAGCCGAGTCCAAGGCCTTTAAGGTGGTCTTCGAACCCCAGGCAGTCTAGGGAGACAAGAAGACGGCGTCCTACGGGTAGATGCCGCGGGTCAGCAGTGCGTCGGCGACCCGTTTGACCGCGTAGATCAGGGCGGCCGTGCGCAGGTCGACCTCGCGCTCCCGCGCGAGCGACACCACGCCGTTGAACGCCTGCACCATGATGCGCTCGAGCCGCTGGTTGATCTCGTCTTCTGACCAGAACAGCGACTGCAGGTCCTGCACCCACTCGAAGTACGAGACCGTCACCCCGCCGGCGTTGGCCAGGATATCCGGGACGACGAGGATGTCCCGGTCGGCAAGAATCTCGTCGGCGTCGGGCGTCGTAGGGCCGTTGGCGCCCTCCACGATGATCCTCGCCTGAACGCGCGCGGCGTTGTCCCGCGTAATCTGCCCTTCGATCGCGGCCGGGACAAGAAAGTCGCACGGGAGTTCCAGCAGTTCCGCATTGGTGACGGTGTGGGTGCCGGGGAATCCCGCCGCGCGCCCGGTCTGCTGCACGTGCTGCAGCACGGCGCGGGGATTGAAGCCGCCGGGGCTGTAGATCCCGCCGTACACGTCGCTGATCGCGACCACGCGGCATCCTTGATCGTGCAGCAGGTAGGCGGCGACCGAGCCGACGTTGCCGAAGCCCTGCACCACGACGCGGCTGCCGGCCAGCGGCAGGCCGCGCATCCGGCCGGCTTCACGCGCCGTGATCATCACCCCGCGCCCGGTGGCTTCTCGCCGGCCCGCCGACCCGCCGATGCTGATCGGCTTTCCGGTCACCACCGCCGGCACCGAGTGACCGCGATGCATGCTGTACGTGTCCATCAGCCAGGCCATGACCTGGTCGTTGGTGCCGACGTCCGGGGCCGGAATGTCCTCGTTCGGTCCGATGATGACGCTGATCTCCGTAGCGTAGCGGCGTGTCAGCCGCTCGAGCTCGCCTTTAGAAAGCTGCCCGGGGTCGCAGGCGACGCCTCCTTTCGCGCCGCCGTACGGGAGGTGCATCAGCGCGCATTTCCAGGTCATTAGCATTGCGAGCGCGCGCACCTCATCCAGGTCGACGCGGAGGCTGTACCGGATGCCCCCCTTGGTCGGTCCCAGTACCGTGCTGTGATGGACGCGGTAGCCTGTGAAGATACGTACCGATCCGTCGTCCATGTGGACGGGGAAGTTCACGGTGAGCTCACGGTGCGGGTAGGCCAGGAACTCGCGGATTCCGCGCTTGAGGGGGAGGTGGTTCGCAGCATGATGGAACTGCCGCAGTGCCACGTCCCAGGGATTCTCTTTCGGCCGGACGACCGGCGCGGTCGGGGTCTTCATCATGAACGATCAGCGAGTCGGTTTCGGCAGGATTGTAGCACCTCCTCGTGTCGGCGCGCCAGGAGCGACGTTCCTGATGCCGCGCAGCCCGCGTGTGACGATTCGTTCAGCGAGCGCATCGCCCGCGAGGCGGCGGAGGCGTTTTCTGACGCCACTACTGATGGCGGCAACGCTCCGGCAGGCGGCCCCGCGGGCACCCGTGCCGAACAGGTCGAGGCGGGTCAGGTCGCGCACCCGGCGCGCCCAGCGAAACTTGTACGGCTCAGTCCCGTGCAGGAAGTCGTACTCGGTCGCGCCTTCTTCGATGGCGTGGCGGATCGTCAGGCCGATCGTCAGGAAGCCGATGCTCTCCTTAGCGTGGGCCGGGTCGAACCCCGACTGGTAGAAACAGAACGTCGGGCCGTACCGATAGCCCAGGAACGCCGCGGCAGGAGTGTTGTTCAACCGCAGCACGAACAGCCTGAGCCAGCCGTGTTCGAGGGCCAAGCGCGTGAACGCGTCGTGGAACGCCAGGAGAGCGGGTGTGGAGAACGCCTCCGACCCGCCCCGGTCCTCCCACCGCCGGGCGTGAAGGGTCACAAGCGTCTCCAGCGCCTCCCGCCGCTGGGTTTCACCCTGGACCAGGTCAAGGCGCACGTCGAATCGCTTCTGCAGGCTCGCCAGCCGCTTCTCGAAATGCGCCGGTCCCTGCTCGGTCAGGTACGAACTCCAGGAGTGCCCGGCCAGCTCGACATAGGGACAGGAATCGCGTGGTGTCTGCTGAACGCGCCATCCCCGCTGTCCGAGCCGCCTGGCCAGTTCGGCCGCAAGGGAGAACTCCCGACTCACCTGCGCGAGTTCCAGAACAGGCAGGTCCTCAGGCAGTGCCCCTGCCAGCGCCTCGACGGCATCCTGCTCCATGCCGCGGCGCGCGATCACGTCGAGGTAGTCGGAGCCGATGACGTCAGATCCCAGAAACTCCAGCGCCGGGTAGGGGATCAGGCGGATCAACGCCGGGGGTCGCCGGGCAAACGGTGCGATGGCCGCCAGTTGGTCTCCGGAGCGCACAACCAGGAGGTGGAGCCGCCGGCGTCCGGCCAGATGCGTCCAGAACGTATGAAGCCACTCCCATGTCAGAAACAGACAATCCGCGGAGCTCGAGACGAGGAGTGTGTTCCACTCTTCACGCAGGTCCGCAAACTCCGCCGGGTTGTCGACGCGCTCAACGCGCAGCGCAGACGTCATTCGCGCTCCCCCCACATTCAGCTTGCCAAGATCCATGCGGGTGGCAACGAGGGAAAGCCCCGATGGGCGCGACATTCATCCCCGAGCGGGAGCGCAAGAATCCTGATCAGAGGCCGGGGGTTGTCCTGAGCAGAGGGTCAGGGAACGTCCGGCGGGGGAAACGCCTACAAGACGCGGGAGATCCACTCGCCGACCAGGTAGCCGATGCCGGCGATGCCCAGGCCGACGACAAACATGTCCAGTCCGCTGCGAAACGCGCCGCGGCCGGTGAAGACGCTGCGCGCGGCGCCCACCCCGAAGTGGGAGAGCATGCTGATGATAAACGACGTCCACACCGCCCGCGGCCCCTGCATCACGATGAACGGGAACACGGGGATGCAGGCCCCAACGGCCGTCGCCAGACCGGTGATCCATCCTTCCCGCAGCGGCGACATCGACGACTGGCCGATGCCCAGCTCCAGTTGCGTCTTTTCCTGCAGCGCCCGGTCGGGGTCGCGCATGAGTTCGCCGGCGGCGCGCCGGGCGGCCTCCGGCGCAAGACCGCGGGCCTGGTAGAGCAACGCCAGCTCGGCTTCCTCCAGATCCGGCATCAGCCGCAGCTCCTCGCGCTCCACGGCGATCTCATGCGAATAGACCTCGCGCTCGCTTTTCGCGGCAAGGAACCCGCTGCTGCCCATCGACAGCGCGTCGGCAAACAGGCCTGCCACGCCCGAAACCAGGATGATGTGATGCGGAACGCTGGCGCCGAGCACGCCCATCACGAGCCCGAAGTTCGCCGTCAGGCCGTCGTTGAATCCGTACACCGCATTGCGGAGGAACCCGCCGGACTCGGTCCGGTGCCACGGTTCGCCGGAGACCCCCAGCAGCTCTCCCAGCTGGACCGCGTGCTCGGCCGATTCCTTGGCCAGGTCGGCGGCGGCCTGGGAGGCTTCGGGATTATCGTAGCGCGTGGCCCCGCGGAGGTAGCCCTTGGTCTCGCGGCCTTCCTCCGCCAGCAGGATGGCGGCCAGGAGCCGCCACCCGAAGACACGGCCGATGAGCCCCATGATCCGGGCGCGAAGGCTGGGGCGGTGCGATGGAACCGGGATCCCGGCTCCCCGCAGGACACCCTCCCACCGGACGAGGTGCTGGTCTTCCACCCGGGCGAGGTCGGAGAAGATCCGCGTGCGCGCCGGATCCGTCTCAGCGGCGGCGATGCGCCGGTACAGGTACGCGGCATCGCCCTCTTCCTGCCAGTGCTCCTGCCACAGGTCAAGCTGGTGAGAGGATCCGCGGGCGCGATCGGTCTGCGTTTGGGCCATACGTCTCTCGTGGTCAATTCGCAAGGCGCACGCCCGGCCCTCCCGGTAGGAACCCTCCCGCGCCGGCGCGAACCGATATCCCCATCCTGATCCACCCAGACGAGGGCGCGCGCGTGCACGCCGGTATCGCAGTGCGGCTCAGCCGGATTCTCAATCCGCAGTCCGGGTGCGGGATCGTCGTCGCCGTCGACCACGGCCTGTTCATGGGCCCCACGCCCGGCGCGGAAGACGTCCGTGCCACGGTCGCCCGGGTCGCGGACGGCGGGCCGGACGCGATCCAGGTCAGCCCCGGAGTGGCGCGCGCAGCGCAGGCCTCGTTTCTCGGCCGGCTTGCCCCGTCGCTCGTGCTGCGGGTCGACGCCAGCAACATCTGGCGCGCGGTCGCCAAACCGACGGTCCCGTACCGCGTGCAGGTCGCGACCGTCGAAGACGCCGTGCAGTTGAACGCCGCCGCCATCGTCACCTTCCTCTTCACCGGCTATCCAGACGATCGGGACGAGGGCGCGAATCTGCGCGCCATCGGCGACCTCGCCTCCGCGTGCCGGCGGTGGGGCATGCCGCTGGTGGTTGAGCCGCTGGCCGTCGCGGTGGGCCGGGACCTGCTCAACGATCCCGACGTCGTCGCCCTCATGGTGCGCATCGCCTGTGAGGCCGGGGCGGACCTCATCAAGGCCGACTACACCGGCGACCCGGCGACGTTTGCACGCGTGGTGCGTGCCAGCACCGTCCCGGTGCTGGTCCGCGGCGGCCCGCGGATGGACACGCCGGAGCAGGTGCTTGCGATGGCCGCGGATGCAGTGGCCGCCGGTGCGCGGGGTGTCGTCTTCGGCCGGAACATCTGGCAGCACGAGGACCCGGCGGGTGTCGTCCGGGCGCTGCGCCGGGTGATTCATGATCGGGTCCGGGTGAGCGAGGCGCTGTCCGAACTGGCGAATGCCTCTTCCCGACGGTAAGACGCTCGGCATCGGGATCGTCGGCTACGGCCTCATGGGCCGGGTCCACGCCTATGCCTACCGCGCTATCCCCATCTATTACCATGGACAGCCGGCGCCGGTGCGCCTAGTCGGCGTGTGCGATGTGGACGCCCAGCGGGCGCGCGAAGGGGTGGCCGAGGCGGGATTTGCGCTCGCCACCACCCGCGTCGATGACCTGGTGGCGCGGGACGACATCGATATCATCGACGTGTGCACGCCGAACCGTTTCCATGCCGAGGCGGTGGAGTCGGCGCTGCGGGCCGGCAAGCATGTCTACTGCGAAAAGCCCCTGGCCCTGGATCTGGAGGAGGCGCGGCGCCTGGCGCGTCTGGCCGGCGAGGCCGGTGTGGTCCACCAGGTCGTCTCCGAGTACCGCTTTTTCCCCGCGCTGCTGCGCGCCCGCGATCTCGTACGCGACGAGTTCGTCGGCCGCCCGTTCCACGTCAACGGCGCGTACCTCCACTCGGGGTATGTCGATCCCGAGCGCCCGCTGGAGTGGCGGCTGCGCCGGGAGATCATCGGTGGAGGCGTGCTGATGGACCTGGGCCCGCATCTGCTGGACTTGATGCGCTGGCTGGGCGGCGAGGTCGAGCGCGTCAGTGCGCTGTCCGAAACATTCATCCGGGAGCGGCGTTCTGTCGACGATCCTGCCCGGCGCTTGCCGGTGGAGGTTGAGGATGCGGTGGTCCTCCTGTTGCGGTTCCGCAGCGGCGCGCTGGGAACAGCCGCGCTGTCCCGAGTCGCGACGGGCGCCGAAGACGAGCTGCGGCTGGAACTGCACGGCAGCAACGGCGCCCTGAGCTTCAACCTGATGGATCCGAACTGGCTGTGGGCGTACGACCGCACCGTTCCCCCGGAGCGCCGGGGGTTTACGAAGCTCGCCACCGTGCAGGCCTACCCGCCGCCGGCCTCCGTGCCGTCTCCCAAGTTCACGCTCGGCTGGATCCGCTCGCACGTGCACGCGCAATTCTCGTTCCTGGACTCGATTGCTCGGGGTCGGCCCGCCGCCCCCTCATTCGACGACGCGGTGCGCGTGCACGAATTGATTGAAGCCGGCTACCGCGCTGCGCGGGAGGGACGATGGGTATCGCTGGACGAGGTGAGGGGCTGAGCGATGCCGGATGTGACCTGCGTCGGCGTCTTGGTGGCCGACGTGATCGTCCACCCGGTGGACGCCTGGCCCGAGCAGGGCCGGCTCGGTCTCGTGGAGGGGATCGCGCTGCGCTCGGGCGGCCTGGCCCATACCACCAGCGTCACCCTGGCGAAACTCGGCGTCCCCACAGCGACCGTGGGCCGCGTCGGGGCCGATCCATTTGGGACGTTCTTGATCGAGGCCTTGCGAGAGCACGGGATCGAGAGCCACGTCCGCCGCGACGAGACCGCGACCACTTCGACCACCGTGGTCCTGGTGACGTCCGGCGGCGAGCGTTCCTTTCTTCACCTCGTGGGCGCGAACGCGAAGGTCGGGTCCGACGATGTCCCCGGGGCGCTCTTGAGCACGTCCAAGGTCCTGCACCTGGGCGGGTATTTCATCCTCCCGGGTCTGGACGGCGGTCCTGCCGCAACTCTCCTGCGGCGCGCCCGCGACGCCCATTGCACGACCACGCTGGACGTGGCCTGGGATGCAACCGGCCGGTGGATGACGCTGCTGGCGCCGTGCCTGCCGCACCTGGACGTGCTGTTCGGCAATGTCGATGAGCTCGGCGCATGTGCGGGCGAGCGCGAGCCTGCCAGGATCGCTGCCGCGCTCCGCGGTCGAGGGGCCGGGGTCGTGGCGGTAAAGATGGGCGAGCACGGTGCCTATGTTGACGCGGACAGCTGGCGCGGTCACGTGCCGGCGTTTGCCGTGCCGGCGGTGGACACGACCGGCGCCGGCGACGCGTTTTGCGGCGGATTCCTCGCCGGCCTGCTGGCGGGATGGGATCTCCACCGGGTGACCCGATTTGCCAACGCGGTCGGTGCGATGTGCGTGACCGCGGTGGGTGGGGCGACCGGGATCGCGGGGATGGCCGAGACGCTGCAGTTCATAGAACGCACGCCCGTCCGGCGCTAGGCGGCGACGATGGCGGACCGGACCGACGCAATCCTCGACCGATTGTGTGACCTCGGCATGCTGCCGTGCGCGCCGACCTACGTGCGCCGGTTCTATATGGACGGCGGCCGGTTGGGCATTTCCGCGCGGCCCGGCGGAACGTACCTGCCCAAAGTCAAGCTGTGGCGGCCTGAGCGGTGGATTGCGTCCACGGTAGCGGCGGCGAACCCGTCTCCCATTCCCCTGGAGGGGGTGAGCCGTCTGGCGGTGCGGGGCACGGCCATCACGCTGCCGGAGGCGCTGCGGCGCCGGGGAGAACGCATCCTTGGTCCTCGGCGGCTGGCGGCGTACGGCGCGGACTTTCCGGTGCTGATCAAGATCCTCGATCCGGCCGAGCCCATCATCGTCCACTTTCACGCGCGTGATGAGGATGTCTGGCGTCACCCGCAGCACTTTCCCGGGCACCGCTTCGGCAAAGACGAGGCCTACTATTTCCTGGACGCGCCGAAGGGGACGGTTCCGTATACTCACGCCGGTTTGTATCCGGGAGTGACCCGGCGGCACCTCGCCGAGACGATGGCGGCCGGGCCGGACCGCCTGCTCGAACTCTCCCCGGCGATCTACCAGCGCATCGGGGAGGGATTTTTCCTGCCCGCGGGTGTGCCGCACCGGCCCGGAACGGCGCTGACGCTGGAAGTGCAGCAGCCCTCTGACGTGTACACGCTGCTCGAGTCGACCTCGGGCGGCCGGCGTCTGAGCGCCAGACAGATGCACCCCGGATTCTCTTCCGTCGACGACGCCCTCCAGTTTGTTGACTTTGCCACGGCGTGTGATCCCGCGTTCGTGGACACGCACCGCCTGGTGCCGGAACCGGCCGCGGAGATCGAGTCTGCCCGGGGCGAGGAGACCTGGATCTTCCCGCCCCGGCTGCGGAAGTTCTCGGGCAAGCGCCTGATTGTGCGGTCGGCGGTCGAGTCCGTGGAAAGCGGTCCGTACGCGGCGCTGGTCTGGCGCGGGCACGGGCGGTTGCGCGGCCGGCTGCTGCGGCCGGGCAGCGAGGTGCTGGTGACGGCGGAGACGGCGACGCGCCCTCACGTGTACGAAGCGATTGGGGCGCCGCTGGAAGTCTTCAAACTGTTCCCGCCCGACCCGGCCGTCTGGCAGCAGGGGGGAAGGAGGTGACGGGCCGAACCCAACCAGGTAGCCCAGCAGCGAGCAGACACAGGTCACCATTTCTGGGGAGGTGAGCGGCGTGAAGCTCAACAGGCTGGCGGCGCTGGCCCTCATCGTGGCCCTCGTGCTCTTTCCGGCTGCGGGGTACGGGGCGGCCATGCCGTTTGCCGGCAAGACGATCACGCTCGGAGTCTTCGCGGGCGGGACGCGCGGCGCGATCTCGGGCCCGTTCTACTTCTACCGCGCCGATTGGGAGAAGGCCACCGGCGCTAAGCTGAACATCGTCGAGATTCCCTTCGACCAGCTCCCATCGAAGATCAAGACCGACCTCATCACCAAGACCGGGCGCTTTGACGGGTTCGTCCCCTGCGGATTCATCTATGGGGATCTGGTGACCAACAACTGGATCGTGCCGGTTGACCAGTGGCTTAAGGATTCGCGCTTTCCCAAGTGGGACCCCAACGACATGGGTCCGCCGATCCGGCAGCTGTACAAATGGGGCGGGAAGACGTACGGCGCCAACTATGACGCCGACGCCTGGGTGATGTACGGTCGGCGCGATCTGCTGGAAAATCCGGCTGAGCGCGCCGCGTTCCAGGCCAAGTATGGCTACGAGCTGCGGATGCCGCGGACGACGAAAGAGCTGCTGGACGTCACCGCGTTCTTCAACAAGCGCGACTGGAACGGCGACGGAAAGGCGGATTTCGGGATCGTGCTGCCGCTCAAGGTGGCCGCCCAGGGTTTCTTCTACTACCTGGCGTTCGCGGCGCCGTACGTCGTGATGCCGGGCGCGACCGTGGACGAGTTCCACAACGTGTTCTTCTTCAACCCACGCACCGGCGACCCGATCGTCAACTCGCCCGGACACGTGCGCGCGCTGGAAGACTACATCGCGCTGACCAAGAACGGGCCGCAGGCGCAGCTCGGCTGGGACCTGGTGGAGTCGTGGGATCCCTTCCTGAAGGGCAACGCCGCATTTACGTACAGCCCCGGCGACATTGGCTCGCTGGCGAAGAACCCCGACCGCTCGACGATCAAGGGGAAGCTGGCGGCCTCGCCGATGCCCGGGACCACAGAGGTGTACGACCGCCAGACCGCCAAGTGGGCCGCCCGGCGGAACCGCGTGGGCAACCTGTGGGGCTGCTCCTGGCACGGGTTGATCAGCTCGCTCTCTAAGAACAAAGAGACCATCTACCACCTGTTCGCGTACATGGCGGAACGCAACCGGCTGTTCCAGACGACGGCCTTCGGCTGGGGCGGCGTGGACCCCGGAAAGATCTACGACTTCCCGCCGGAGATCAGCGACGGGCAGGGGACCGGATCCATTGAGGCCTACGTGAAGGAGGGGTTCGACCGCCAGGACGCGCTGCAGTGGCTGAGCGCGTACTGGGAAAACTACTACAAGATGGACGCCTGGCAGGAGTACCTGCGCATCCCAGGCGCCACGGAGATGATCAACAGCCTGGACCTGCACATCAGCCAGGCGCTGGTCGGCAAAGAGTCTCCGCAGCAGGCGATGGACGCGGTGGCCCGGGAGTGGAAGGACATCGCGAACAAACTCGGGCGTGACAAGATCGTCAAAGCCTACCGCGACTCGATCAACTACGGCGGGCCGGCCCCGCGATACCGGCCGCGCTAGACCGG
>JBIOWP010000012.1:0-11777 GCA_044868695.1 bacterium | reverse complement strand
GAGCGGCGTCGATCCGGTCCTGGGACACGTATCCCTGGCGGAACAGTTCCTCCGCACGGCGGAGCTGCGCCCGGCTGTGCTCGAGGCTGGCGCGGGCCTGCCGGAGTGCTTCTTCCGCCTGGCGGAGCTCCTCAACCGGCGTCCCGGCCAGGAGCTGATTCAGACGCGCGCGCTCCGTGGCCAGCTCTACACGGGCCTGCTCCACACGAAAGCGTAGATCTCCGGGATCCAGCACGGCGAGGACCTGGCCCCGGCGTACCCGATCGCCCTCTGCCACCGCAAGCGACTCGACCAGACCGGGAATCCGCGCAAACACATCCACGCTGGCCTCGGGCGTGACCTCGCCCACGTAGACGGATCGGAGCACGATCGTGGCCCGCTCAACCGGCGCCGTCTGCACCACAGCGACCGCCCGCGCGTTTGTCGCCGGGAGCGCAGGACTGCGCGCCCGTAGGGCGGCGCCCGTGCGCCAGGCCAGCAGGCCCGCGAGCACGACCACGCCCGCGATCACGGCGACCTTATGAAGCGATGGACGCTGCATACGTACCCCTTACCATACCGCCTTCACCAGCCCCCCGTCCACCTGGAGGGTTGTGCCGGTCACGAAACTCGCCCGGGGCGAGGCCAGGAAGGCCACCACGCTGGCAAACTCCTCGGGCCGGCCGACCCGTCCCAGCGGCACTTGTTCGGTCCACAGCCTTCGCTCGGCATCCGCATGCGAGAGACCCTCGCGCGCAGCAAAGGTCGCCGTCAGCGACTCCAGCCGTTCGGTGGCAATGGGACCGGGACACACGGTGTTCACCAGGATGTTGTCCGTACCCAGTTCCGCGGCCATCGTCTTCGCCAGTCCCACGACCGCGAGCCGGACCGCATTCGACAGCACGAGATTCGGCAGCGGCTGCTTGACGACATAGGAGGTGATGTTAATGATACGGCCGCCACCCAGCGCCCGCATGTATGGGATCACGGCCCGCGACAGGCGCACGGCGCTCATCAAGTTCAGCCCCACACCGGCCCACCACTGCTCGTCGCTGATCTCCATGAAGGCGCCCGCAGGCGGCCCGCCGGCGTTGTTGATGAGAATGTCGATCCGCCCGAACCGGTCGGCCGCCGCGTGGACGAAGCGCTCAACGTCCGTAGTCTTGGTAACGTCGGCCTGCACCGCCAGGACGTCACCGCCGATCTCCGCGGCGGCCGCATTGACGGCGTCCTGGGTGCGCGAACAGATCGCGACCCGCGCGCCCTCGGCCGCCAGCGCCTTTGCGATCGCTTTGCCCAACCCGCGGCTTGCCGCCGCGACGAGCGCAGCTTGGCCGCGCAGGCCCAGATCCATGACGGGGCCTCCCCTCCCGTGCCGCTTACGTCTTCTTGTTGTCGTCCTTGGAGTCCGTTCGTCCGGCAGGCGCGAAGCGGCGAAGCCGCTCGGCCAGGTCCTGCAGGCGTTTGCTGACCAAGGCGTTGACGGTCCCCTCGGGGTAGCGCCCGTCCGGTCCACCCGCTCCACTGGGCATCCCCGTGAGCACTTCCAGCCCGTCGTCGATCGACCGCACGGCCCAGATGTGGAACTTTCCCTCCCGCACGGCCTCCACCACGTCCGGCTTCAGCATCAGGTTGGTCACGTTCTGGGCAGGGATCATCACGCCCTGGCGCCCGGTGAGCCCCAGCGTCTTGCACACCGCAAAGTACCCCTCGACCTTTTCGTTCACCCCGCCGATCGGCTGGATCTCGCCCTTCTGGTTGACCGATCCGGTGACGGCCACCCCCTGATCAATAGGCGCGCTAGCCAGCTCTGACAGAAGCGCGTAGAGTTCCGTGGAGCTGGCGCTGTCCCCATCCACTTCGCCGTAGGTCTGCTCAAACGTGAGCGACGCGTTGAGACTGAGCGGGCGGTCCTGCGCGTACTTGCCGCCCAGGTATGCTGCCAGGATGGCCACGCCCTTGCTGTGGATCCGGCCCGACAGCTCGATCTCGCGCTCGATGTTCACCACCCCGCGGCTGCCGACGAACGTCCGCGCGGTGATCCGGCTGGGATGCCCGAAGCTGTAATCGCCCAGCTGGAGGACCGACAGCCCGTTGACCTGCCCGGGCTTGGCGCCGTCAACGTCGACCAGCAGCTGGCCTTCCGCGATCATCTGGCGCAGGCGTTCCTCGATGCGGCTGGAGCGGTAGACTTTTTCGTCGACTGCCTTGTCCACGTCGGCCGCGGTCACGGTGTCGTGTCCGGCGCGCTGTGCCCACGCCGACGCTTCGTACACGATCTCGACGACTTCGTTGAACCGGGTCGAGAGCCGTTCCTGATGTTCGGCGAGGCGGGCGCTGTGTTCCAGGACCCGCGCGACCGCGGTGCGGTCGAACGGCCGCAGCCCCTGCCGGTTGCAGATGGCTCCCACCGCCGCCGCGTAGGCGCGCGTTGCCTCGGTGGTCCGCTGGACCTCGATGTCGAACTCCGCCTTGACTTTGAACAGCTTACGGAAGTCCTCGTCGAGGGTGTAGAGCAGCTGGAAGATGTAGGGAGTACCGATCAGGATCACTTTGAGATCCAGCGGGATCGGTTCGGGCCGCAGCGTGGCGGTCGGGACCACCCCGAGTTGATCGCCGATGTTTTCGATGCGGGCCTCCCCGCTCCTCAGGCCGCGCTTGAGTGCCTCCCACGAGAGCGGGTTGGTCAGCAGGTCGCGCACCTGGAGGAGGAGAAAGCCGCCGTTCGCCTGCTGCAGCGCGCCGCACTTGATCATGGTGAAGTCGGTCACCAGCGCGCCGAACTCGCCGCGGTACTCTACTTTGCCGAGGAGATTGTAATATGTCGGGTTCGTTTCCACGAGCACCGGCGCGCCCTGGGTATGGCTGTGGTCGACGACCAGGTTCACGCGGTAGCGGGTAAATGGATCCTGCCGGCGCATCATCGCGGCGAAGGGAAACGCCCCGGGGGCCTCCTCGCTCTCCTTGAAGTCGTCCAGGTGCTCCACGACGTCGGCCAGCACCTCGTCGAGGTACACGACGATCTTGGGACCGGTGAACTCTTCTTTCAGCCGGGCGATGGGCGGGCTGGCCGCCGAGCGCACGACACGCTGCTCCAGCTCGCGCAGCGCGTCGCGGGCCTCCCGCTCCACGCCGCGGACCTTGCGGAGCGCTTCGCCGACTTCTTCCTGCAGCGTGCGCCCGCGACGGTTGATGTCCTCCCGCTGCTGCTCGCTGAGCAGCGCGAATTGGTCCTGGCTGAGGGGTTCCCCGGACGGGCCGACCGGCACGGTGACGATCCCCGTGGGCGTCCGCTGAATCGCAAAGCCCAGCTGCCGGGCTGAAGCCTCCAGCTCGCTCCAGACCTGGTTGATCCGCTGCTCGAAAGACTGGACGAGTTCCCGCCGGCGCGTCTCAAACGTCTCGCTGCTAAACACCTTGCGAATCGCGTCCTTGAGATCGTCCACCAGCTCGTTCATGGCGCGGCGGAACTTCGCCCCCGACCCCGGGGGCAGCGAGAGTGCCGCCGGCTGGTCCGGCTGTTGGAAGTTATACACATAACACCAGTCCGGGGGAACGGGCCGGGACGCGGCAATCGCGTTCACTTTCTTGCGCGCGTAGGTAGTGCGCCCGGTGCCCACCGGTCCGGAGATGTACACGTGGTATCCGGGCTGTGGGATCGTGAGTCCGAGTTCGAGCGCGCGGACCGCCCGGTCCTGGCCGACGATCACCTCATCAGGTTTCAGTTCCGCGGTGCTCTTGAACGGCACGGCCATGGGATCACAGACCCACCGCAGCCGTTCAGGGGATACGCGGTGATGCGCCCGCAAATCGCGCTGGCTCACGAAAGGACCTCCGGGACTCTGTCCGGTAGCTTTCTCTCGACGGACGCGCGGTCCTCCGAAAGAGGGCTGGGAAAGGAACGAGGGTGGGAAACGCAGACCAGCGGGTCGTACCCAGTTAGGCCGGGTTAACCTGGGAGGCTAACGTCCTCCCATCTAGGTCAGCGCACCCGCTGGCACTTCGACCATACACCCGGGGCAGGCCGCAGGTCAACGCGGAACTCTTGTTCGCGGATGGGTCAGCTCTTCTTGGGGGTGGTGGGAAAGGGGATCAGCCCGGTCTGCCGCCGCAGCAGCAGGTTCTTGGACTGGGGCACCCGCGGGTGATGCATGATGTTGAAGTCCAACCGCTTGCCGCAGGCGCAGACGCGCTCGAGCTCCTGCCCGGCGTCGATGAAGATCCGGCCCGCCGCCTCAGTGCGCGCGCGGGCGGCGTCGACCGCCCCGGACGCGCGGTCTTCCTCGTCTTCCTTCGTCCCCATCTCCCGCGGGGCGGTGCCGCTCAGTTCATACAGGAGCGTCTTGGGATAGTACACGCTGTAGATGCGGCGGCAGCTTCCACAGGGAAATGTGAAGATCAAGGCCATGCCTCTATTGTAATGGCCGGTGGTATAGTTGGAACAGGAGTCGGACCCTCGGGGAGGATGCATCCATGTTTCGCCGATCCGTGACCCTTGCGATGATCGCAGGCGCTTTGGCGTTCGGCGCCGCGATGTACGTTGCCGGCTGGCATGCCGGCACTGCCGCGGCTCAGTCGGGTCCGGCTCCCTCCGCGCTCATGGTCCAAAATCCCCAGGTGATGCCCGAAATGATCCCGCTGCCCGGGCCCGACCAGGGGCTGGGACAGCAGCTGATGCCCGGGCAGGGTCAGGAGTGCGACCCGGTCATCCTCTTCTATCATGAGGGCCGGCTGTACCAGTTGATGCCGGGCCCGGACAACCGGCCGGGCATGCCGGGTAGTCCGCCCGAATACTTCCCGCTGCGGCCGTACCAGGGCCCGCAGATTCCCGGTCTGCCGTTTGGACCGGGACCATCGCCGAGCCCGCAGGGCCCGGGGTTCCAGCCGGTCCAGCCTCGCTTCTAGCCTTTCCATGCACTTTCTCTGTCGCGCCGGTCTTCGTATGCGCGCAATTGATGCGCGGTTGTCGCGGCGTCCCATCCCAACTCGCGCGCCATGAGCGTCGAGACGCCGATCGCCGCATCATCGGCGGCCGAGGCGTCCAGCACCGCCAGCCGGGTGCGCAGATAGAGGCAGTCGGTGAGTGAGACGGCGAGTTCCGCCCGGCAGGCGTAGACGACCTCGACGGCTGTCACGGGGAGACCGTCCGCCAGCCGCGCCCCCAGATTGGGCTCGGTGCGGATCCACTCCAGCAGACCACCCGCCGCCGACCCGTATGTCTCCAGCAGATGCGCGCGCTGGTCTGAGGCCAGCGGAGCCTGCGCCAGCGCGGCACGGGCATCGTCGAGGTCCTCGCCTCCAGCCAGTGGAAGTGCGGCGGTCACGCACCGCCTGCGCGCCCCATCGCCGGCGGCGATGACATCAACAGTATCCTCCGCCATCTTGCGGTAGGTCGTCAGTTTGCCGCCTACGATGCTGACCAGCCCGCCGCGAGACACGACAACCCGGTGGTCTCGCGCGAGAGCCGCGGTGGGCTCGTCCGCGGCCGCCACCAGCGGGCGGATCCCGGCGAATGCCGCGCTGACCTCCGCCGGGCCCAGCGGCCGGCGGAGGTGCCGGTTGGCGTGCGCCAACAGGTAGCCCGCCTCCTGCGGCGTGGCCGCCGGAGCCGACGGGTCGCCGGAGTACGGTACGTCGGTCGTTCCCAGGATGAACCGGCCGGCCCAGGGCACAATGAAGGCCACGCGCCCGTCGTCTGTCTCCGGGATCATCAGCGCGATCGATGTGTGCACCGCATCGGGCCGCAGGACCAGATGCGTCCCCGCGCCGTACCGGAGGTGGAACTCCGGCGGACTGTCCAGTGCCGCCGTGTGCTCCGCCCAGATACCGGTCGCGTTGACCACGAACGCGGTATCGACGTCGAGCGCTGCGCCCGTCAACCGGTCTTCCACCTGGGCGCCGGCAACCCGGCCTCCGGCGCGTTTCAGGCTGACGACCCGCGCATAATTGACCGTGCACGCGCCGTGCGCCCGCGCGGTGGCCAGCACGGCCTGCGTCAGGCGGGCGTCGTCCGTGCGGGCATCGTAATAGATGTAGGCTGCCCGCAGGTGCTCGGTGCGCAGGTCCGCAGCCTCACGTTCGACCTGCGCCCGGGAGAGCGTCCGATGACGCAAACGCGGATCGCGCGAGAACCAGTCGTAGAGGGTCAGTCCGGCGCGGAGCCCGAGCGGCACGAACGGTCGCGCGAACGGCGGCAGCGTGAGACCGAGCGGGCGGCGGGTTCCGGCGTACAGAGGCAGGAGGAACGGAAGGGGACGCACGAGATGCGGCGCCACCCGCAGCAGCGTGGTGCGCTCGCGCAGCGCCTCGCGGACGAGCGAGAGATGGCCCTGCGGCAGATACCTAATGCCCCCGTGCACGAGTTTGGTCGACCGGCTGCTGGTCCCGCCGGCGAAGTCGGCCTGCTCGACCAGCCCCACGCGGTAGCCGCGGCTCGCCGCGTCCAGCGCCACGCCGGCGCCGGTGATCCCGCCGCCGATCACCAGCACCTCCACGCCGCGCCGCAGAAGGTCGAGCTGCTCGCTCCGGGAGGCGGTCACGGCCTAGCCAGACCTGTCCACCCAGGACCGGCTGCGCTCGACCGCGCGGCGCCACCCCGCGTACCCCGCCTCGCGCCGGTCCGCGGGCAACTGCGGTTCGAACACCCGGTCCACGCGCCAGTTGCTCCGCAGGGCCTCGGGCCCCGGCCACAGCCCGGTCGCGAGCCCCGCCAGGTAGGCCGCTCCCAACGCTGTGGTCTCGTTCACCGTAGGACGCACCACCGGCACGCCGAGGATGTCGGCCTGCAGCTGCATCAGAAAGTTGTTGCGGACGGCCCCACCGTCGACTTTGAGCGAGCTGAACGCGATGCCGGCGTCGCGCCGCATCGCATCGACCACCTCACGGGTTTGATAGCAGATCGCCTCCAGCGTGGCGCGGATGAGGTGGGCCCGGTGGGTGAACCGGGTCAGGCCCACGATCACGCCGCGAGCGTACATGTCCCAGTGAGGCGCGAACAGGCCGGAAAACGCCGGGACGAAGTACACGCCGCCGGTGTCGGGCACCGACTGCGCGATGGCCTCGGTCTCCGATGCGGAGGTGATAAGCCGCAGGTTGTCCCGCAGCCACTGCACCGCCGCCCCTGTGATGGCGATCGACCCTTCCAGCGCGTAGACTCGATGGCCGGGCCCAAGGCTGTACGCACCGGTCGCCAGGAGACCGCTCTGTGATCGAATGATCTGGTCTCCGGTGTTCATCAGCAGGAAGTTCCCCGTGCCGTAGGTGTTCTTCGTGTCGCCTGGGTTCAAGCAGGTCTGCCCGACCAGCGCGGCCTGCTGGTCGCCCAACGCGGCGCACACCGGCACGTCTCCGCTGCCCGGCCCGAGCGGGCTCGTCATCCCGTAGAGACTGCGGTCGCTGGACGGCCGGATCGCCGGCAGGCAGTCGCGGGGGATCGCCAGGTACGTCAGGATCTCCTCGTCCCAATCCAGCCGCTCCAGGTTCATCAGCATGGTGCGGGAGGCATTGGTGCAGTCGGTGATGTGCGCGCCGCTCCCAGGCCCGCCGGTGAGCCACCAAATCAGCCAGGTGTCCACCGTGCCGAAGAGCAGGTCACCCCGCTCCGCGTGCGTGCGGGCTCCCGGAACATGGTCCAGAATCCACGCCAGCTTCGGCCCGGAGAAGTACGTGGCGCTCACCAACCCCGTGCGCCGCTTCACCTCCGGCTCGGACCCGTCGTCGACAATCTTCTGGCACATGCCGCTCGTGCGGGTGTCCTGCCAGACGATGGCGTTGTAAACGGGCGCGCCGGTGCGCCGGTCCCAGACGATCGTGGTCTCCCGCTGGTTGGTGATCCCGATGCCGGCGATCTCTTCCGGACGGACGCGGCCCTGGTTCAGCGCGGCCCGGATCACGTGAGCGCTCTTCTCCCAGATTTCCATCGGGTCGTGCTCGACCCACCCGGGCTGCGGGTAGATCTGTTTGTGCTCCTCGTACGCCGTGCCCCGGACTTCCCCGCTCCGGGTGAAGATCATGAAGCGGGTACCCGTGGTGCCCTGGTCGAGGGCCGCGGCGTAGACCGGCTCAACCACCGTCCGCCTCCATCTCTGGGTATGCCGACACGGCAGGCCAAGTGTTCGTGGTATCGAACCTATCTCCTCGACCACGCTGTGATGCAGACAGTCCCGTCACCCAGGGGGGTGGATCATGTCGTCCCGCAGGGTCCTGGTTTCGCTGGCCGCGGTCGCGCTCGCCGCGGTCGCCTCCGTCCCGATGCTCCCCAGCGTGCCGCGCGCGTGGGCGCAGGCTCCCGGGCGCATCCAGCTCGAATTCTGGCACGCGCTGCGGGGGCCGCTCGGCGAAGCCCTGGAGGGCATCGTCTCCCGGTTCAACGCCTCGCAGCCGCGCTTCACGGTGAACGCCGCCTTCAAGGGATCCTACCCGGAGACGATGGTGGCGGCGATCGCCGCCTTCCGCGCGGGAAACGCGCCGCACATCGTGCAGATGTTTGAAGTGGGCACCGCGACCATGATGTCCGCCCGGGGTGCCGTTAAACCTGTGCACGAGCTCATGAAGGAGGCGGGGATCCCCTTCGATCCCGCCGTCTATCTCCCCGCGGTCCGCGGGTACTACAGCAGCGCCGACGGGAAGATGGTCGGCATGCCCTTCAACAGTTCCACGCCTGTCCTGTGGTACAACAAAGACGCGTTTCGCAAAGGCGGCCTGAGTCCCGACAGTCCGCCGAAGACGTGGACCCAGCTGCGCGAGGCGGCCCAGAAGATTCGCGTGGCCAATGCCGCGCCATGCGGCTTCACCACGGCGTGGCCCACCTGGATCCAGCTTGAGACATTCGGGGCGCTCCATGACGTGCCGTTTGCCACCCGGGCCAATGGGTTTGAAGGGTTCGACGCCGAAGCCGCGGTGAACGGCCCGCTGTACGTGCGCCACCTGCAGTTCCTGGTGGACATGCTGAAGGACGGGACGTTCAAGTACGGCGGCCGCGACGCAGCGGGGGACTCGCTCTTCCCGACCGGCGAGTGCGCGATGGTCACCGCGTCGTCCGCGCTGTACGGCCGCGTGTCACGGGAGGCGAAGTTCGACTGGGGAATCGCCTACCTGCCCTACTACGATGACGTGGCAGGCGCGCCCAAGAACTCGATCATCGGCGGGGCGGCCTTCTGGGTCATGACGGCTCCGCGCCGCTCCGCCGACGAGTACCGGGGCGTCGCGGAGTTCTTCCGGTTCATCGGCTCGGCGGAAGAGGCGGCCAAGTGGCACCAGGAGACGGGATATGTGCCGATTACCTACACCGGCATGCAGCTCGCGTCGGCCTCCGGCTACTACCAGCGGTTCCCGTGGGCGGAGCTGCCGATCAAGCAGTTGACCCGCACCATCCCGACGAAGAACTCCAGGGGACTGCGCCTGGGCAACATGCCGGAGATCCGGGTGGTCCTCTACGAGGAGATTGAGAAAGCCTTCCAGGGGCAGCAGACGGCCAGACAGGCGCTGGACGCCGCCGTGCGGCGGAGCAACGAGATCCTGCGCCGGTTCCAGCAGACCATCGGCCAGTAGCCTCCGCCCGGCGGGTCACGCGGCACCGTGAACCGCCGGGCCATCTTCCCCGGCCGGACGCTGCCCTATCTGCTGGTCGCGCCGCAGCTGGCGGTCGTGCTGGTATTTTTCTACTGGCCGGCCGGACAGGCCGTCGTGCAGTCCGCCCTCCGGCAGGACCCCTTCGGGCTGCACTCCCAGTTCGTCTGGTTCGAGAACTTCAGGCGGATTCTGGCTGATCCGTTCTACCTGGGGTCGCTGCGTGCGACGGCGCTGTTCTCGGCCGCGGTCATCCTGATCGCCATGTCGGCCGGGCTGCTGCTGGCGGTCAACGCGGACCGACAGGTCCGCGGGGCGGTCATCTACAGGACGCTGCTCATCTGGCCGTATGCCATCGCGCCCGCGGTGGCCGCCGCGCTGTGGCTGTTCATCTTTCATCCCACGATCGGCCTTGCCGGCCGGGCGCTGATCCACGCGGGCATCCGCTGGGACTACATACTGAACGGCGCGCACGCGCTGCTGCTGGTGGTGATCGCGGCCTCGTGGAAGCAGGTGTCGTATAATTTCATCTTCTTCCTGGCCGGTCTGCAGTCCATCCCGCCCTCGTTGATCGAAGCCGCGGCCGTGGACGGCGCGGGCTCCCGGCAGCGGTTCTGGAAGATCGTCTTCCCGCTGCTCTCCCCGACGACGTTCTTCCTCCTGATCGTGAACGTGATCTACGCCTTTTTCGACACCTTTGGGGTGATTCACTCACTGACGAAGGGCGGCCCGGGAAAAGCCACGGAGACGTTGATGTATAAGGTCTGGACCGACGGGGTGACCAACCTCGACCTGGGCGGCTCTTCGGCGCAGTCGGTGATCCTGCTGCTGGTGGTGATCACCCTGACCGCCGTCCAGTTCAAGTACATCGAGCGCCGGGTGTCGTACTGATGACTCCGCGCTGGCGGGCCGGCACTTGGGCGACGCACCTCATCTTGATCACCGGCGTGGTGGTCTTCGTCCTACCGGTTTACCTGGCGTTCATCGGATCGACCCACGACCTGGGAACGGTCAGCCGCGGGGAGATGGGCCTGCGGCCTGGTCCATTTGCGGTGAAGAACTACGTGCAGACCTGGGCGACCGGCAGCGGCGAGCGGATCAGAGGCACGCCGGTGCGCGAGATGATGCGCAACAGTCTCATCATGGCGCTCACGATTGCCGCCGGCAAGATCGCCATCTCCCTGCTGTCGGCCTTTGCGGTCGTGTTCTTCCAGTTCCCGCTGCGCATGTTCTTCTTCTGGATGATCTTCGTGACGTTGATGCTGCCGGTGGAGGTGCGGATCATCCCGACGTTCAAGGTCGTCTCGGACCTGGGGCTGATCAACACCTACGCCGGACTGACCGTCCCGCTGATCGCCTCGGCGACCGCCACGCTCATCCTGCGGCAGTTCTTCCTGACGGTGCCGGACGAGCTGGTCGACGCGGCCAAGGTGGACGGCGCGGGGCCGCTGCGCTTTTTCTGGAGCGTGCTGCTCCCGATCTCCACGACGACGATCGCGGCGCTGTTCGTCATCCTGTTCATCTACGGCTGGAACCAGTACCTCTGGCCGCTCCTGATCACGACCAGCCAGCGGATGGAGACGGTCGTCATCGGGATCACCAAGATGATCGGGACCGGGGAGGCCCTGGTCGACTGGCCGATCATCATGGCCACGGCGCTGCTGGCCATGCTGCCGCCGGTCGTGATCGTCATCGTCATGCAGCGCTGGTTCGTGAGGGGCCTGACGGAAACCGAGAAGTGACTACCCCACCAGCCGGGCGCGGATGGCGTCCAGCGACGCGGGAACCGGCGGCGGGAGGGACGGCGCGCGGCCCTGCACGACCCCGGGATCTTTCAAGCCGTGGCCGGTCAGCACGCACACCACCTCCCGGCCCACTTGGCCGCGTTGAGCCAGCTTGAGCACCCCCGCCACCGACGCGGCCGACGCGGGTTCCACAAAGAGTCCGTCGCGAGCCAGCAGCGATTGCGCCGCGAGGATCTCATCGTCTGAGACCGATAGGAACTGCCCGCCGGACTCCCGGACCGCGGTCGAGGCCCCGTCCCAGCTGGCGGGCCGGCCGATGCGGATCGCCGAGGCCACGGTGCGCGGTTGCTCGACCGGATGGCCGGTGACCAGCGGCGCCGCGCCTTCCGCCTGCACGCCGATCATCTTCGGCAGCCGGTCGATGCGGCCCGCCGAACGATACTCGGTGAATCCCGCCCAGTACGCGGTGATGTTTCCGGCGTTGCC
>JBIOWP010000011.1:0-3115 GCA_044868695.1 bacterium | reverse complement strand
GCTGTTGCGGCGGCTGGTGCGGTGGTACACTACGCGCTATGCCAACCGGTGCGACTGCGTCATCTCCCCGTCGCGTGGCGTCGCCGCGCGCCTGCGCGCGCAGGGTGTCCGCAGCAGGATCGAAGTCCTGTCGACGGGAGCCCTCGACCCGCAGATGGTCGGATCCCTCGATCCGTCTTGGGTGCGGCCCGCGTTTGGCCTCCCGCCAGGTCCGCCGCTGCTGGTGACCGCAAGCCGGCTGGCCACCGAGAAGAACGTGACCTTGGTCCTGCGCGCGTTCGAGAGAGTCGCGCGCCAGCGCGAGGCGCTGCTGCTCGTTGTGGGCGGTGGGCCAGAGGAAGGGGCGCTGCGGCGGCTGGCCGCGCAGCTGAGCGTGGGCCGCGCCATCGCGTTCGCGGGCATGCAGCCGCACCGTCGTGTGATGGAGTGCATGGCGGCTGGGGATGTCTTCGTCTACGGGTCCCAGACCGAAACCCAAGGTCTGGTCATCGTCGAAGCGATGGCCGCGGGACTGCCGGTGGTCGCCGTGGACACGCTCGGGGTGGGCGACGCGGTGCGCGACGGCGTCACCGGCTTCCTCGTCCCGCCGTCGGCGGATGCCCTGGCTGAAAAAGTGGTACGATTGTTGGACAACGCGGCGCTGCGCGGCACGATGGCCGCGCACGCGAAGGAGAGTGCGCGTTCGTTTGAAGTTCCAGCACTGGCGGGCGCACTGGTGGACCTGTACCAGTCGCTGCGGCCGGTTCAACGTCGCTGACATCATCCTTTTCATTATCCCTGTCCCGGATTTCGGTCTGGGCATTCGCGGAGGAGACGCACTGTGTACCTAAAGCGGCTGGAACTGCACGGCTTCAAGACGTTTGCCGACCGCACGGAGCTGGAGTTCACCCCCGGCATTACGGCCATTGTCGGCCCCAACGGCAGCGGGAAGAGCAACGTCTTTGACGCCATCCGCTGGGCTCTGGGCGAGACCAGCTTCCGCAGCCTGCGCTCCGGGCGCATGGACGACGTCATCTTCGGCGGGAGCGAGGCCCGCCGGGCCATGGGCCAGGCCGAAGTCACGCTGGTCATCAATAATGATTCGGGCGCCCTCCCGGTCGACTACACCGAAGTGGAGGTCACCCGGCGCGCCAACCGCGGCGGCGAAGGGGAGTACGTCCTCAACGACACGACCTGCCTGCTGCGGGACATTCAGATGCTGTTCCTCGGCACCGGGCTGGGCGGCCGGTCCTACTCACTGATCGGGCAGGGCCAGGTTGACAGCGTGCTCAACGCCGGGCCGGAAGATCGCCGGCAACTGCTGGAGGAGGCCGCCGGTCTGGCCCGCTTCAAGCGCCGACGCCGTGAGGCCGAGCGCCGCCTCGGCCACGCCGCCGCCAATCTACTCCGTGTCTCGGACATCCTGGCCGAACTCATGGGTCAGCTGGAACAGCTGCGCGCCCAGGCCGAGGCCGCGACCACCTATCAGGCGCACACCCGGGAGATTCGCGACCTTGAACTGGCGCTGCAGGCCGACGATGCCCGGCGGATTGTCACCAACCTCAAGCGCATCGCCACGCAGACGGAGACCGCGCGCGAGCAGCTGCAGGTGCTCGCGGCGTCTGCGTCCGAGGTCGGCGGGCAGATCGATCACGACCGCGCCCGCGCCGTTGAGGTGGCCCGGCTCTGGGAAGAGACACAGCGCACACTGCTTCAGGTGGTGGAGGACCTCTCCGGACGCGAGTCAGCGATGCAGGTGGTGGCAGAGCGCGCGCGGTCGACCGCCGCGCAGCGCGAGCGGCTCGCGGTGGATCTGCAGCGCCTGCAGGCCCGTCTGGCGCAAGTGGAAGAAGCTCTGGGCGGACTGCGGGAGCAGGCGGACGCCCTGGCCAGCCGGCGGGACGACTTGCTTGAGCAGATGCGCACGGCCGAAGAGGGGCATGCCGCCGCCGTGCGCTCGCAGAGCGATGCCCACTCGGGCGTGGCCGCGGCGCGCGACGAGCTCGTGGACCTGGCATCCTCGCGCGCGCGCGCACAGCAGGACCTGGCCCGGTTGGATGCCCGGCTGACCGCATTGAGTGAAAGCCTGACCGCCCTCGACGCACAAGAAGAGACGCTGGCGCGGACCGCGGACGAGTTGCGCACGCGGGCGGGAGCGCTGGCCGCCACCGCCGCAGACTTGCAGTCGCAGCAGGACGCCGCGTCCGCACGAGCCGAGCGGGCCGCCACCGAGCGGGATGAGATCGCCCGGCAGATTGACGCCGTCGACGAGCGGCTGGCGCAGATCTCGTCCGAACGGCAGGTGGCGGCATCGACCCTGGCACTGCTGTTGGACCTCCAGGCTCAGCTGGCCGGATATGAGCAGGGGGCACGGGACATCCTGTTGGCCAAACAGAAGGATCCGGCGCGCTTCCCGGGCATCCGCTATCCTGTCGCCGACGTGATCACCGTGGCGCCCACCTACCGGCGGGCGATTGAAGCCGCGCTGGGACGGAGGCTCTTTTCATTGATCGCCTCGACCGTCCAGGACGTGAAAGACGGGCTGGCCTACCTCCGCGGCAACGGGCAGGGGGAAGTCTCGTTCCTCCCGGTGGAGCTGGTGGCCCCACAGCCCCGTAGTCCTCAGCCTGCCGGCGGTGAAGTCCTTGGGCGCGCCTGTGACCTCGTCGGGCTGGCCAATGGGGGCCGGGACGTCGTGGATGCGCTGCTGGGCGACGTGACGGTGGTCACGACCCTCGATGCTGCGGTGGAGTTCCGCCGCGGCGGCCACCGCGGGCGCATCGTGACGCTCGCCGGCGAACTGCTCTCCGCCGACGGCGTGGTCAGCATCCGAGGCGACTCCGACGGCGGGGGGTCGCTGCTGGGTCGAGGGGAGCAGATCGAGTCGCTGCGCGCGGGGCTGGCCGCGCTCGACGCGTCGTTCGCGGAAACGGGATCCACACGCCAGGCACTGCTGGATCGACGGAGCGTCCTCGATCGCCTCGCGGCCGAAGCCGCCTCCGAGGTCGAGCGGCATCAGAGCGCCGCGGCCGAGCAGCAGGTCACCATGGGGCTGGTCCGCGGGGAGCTCGAGAAGCTCCCCCAGCAGCGTGACGCGCTGGCATCAGCCCGCGGCGGGATCGTCGCCGAGCGCGCT
>JBIOWP010000010.1:0-8414 GCA_044868695.1 bacterium | reverse complement strand
TCGTACAGCCCGGAAGCAGGGTTCCGCCTGAATCCGGCGCCTTCCAGCAGTTCCTTGGACTTCTGGCGGTTGAACGGGTAGTAGTTCTTCGCCTCCGGCCAGAACCCCCAGGTGTTGCTGACCAGCGGACCGTAAGCGGGGGTTGTTGTCCCGAAGTGGGCGACCTGCACG
Organism: bacterium; assembly: GCA_044868695.1. Classification (GTDB taxonomy): domain Bacteria; phylum Sysuimicrobiota; class Sysuimicrobiia; order Sysuimicrobiales; family Kaftiobacteriaceae; genus JBIOWP01. Next base: position 8,243 of record JBIOWP010000010.1, on the reverse strand, counting down.
AGGCGCGGACGGTTGATGGCATGCTGCATCGCCTGGCGGACGGCAAGGATGTTCGTGGGCCAGCGTTCCTGATTCATCGGCCAGACCTGCGGCAGACCCGGGACGGGAAAGACCAGGGAGCGGAAGCGCTGCCCCCGCCAAGTGACTACCTGCGCCCGGGCCGGCTCATGCACGATGTGGGCTTGGCCCCCTTCCAGCGCCAGCGAGCGCGTGCCCTCCTCCTTCACGATCCGGTAGATCACCCGGTCCACGTACGCGGGACCCCGGTTCTCAACGTTGCTTGGCCCCCAGCGGTAGTCTTCGTACCGAACGAGGACCAACGTGTTCTCATCCCGCCAGCCCTCGACCTTGAAGGGCCCCGCCCCGACGGGATTCATGAGGTACTGGCTCCCGAGGCGCGCCCAGGCCGTAGGCGATCCTGGCGCCAATTGGGGCAGCGAGACCTGCTGCAAGAACCGCGGGTTCGGGTCGTCAAACGAGATCCGCACCGTCTGCGGATTGACGGCCGTGATCTTGGGGTTGGAGCCGAAAAGCGCAACGATGGCTGTACGGTTGGTTGGGTCCAGCGACCGTTCCCACGTGGCTTTGACCGCTTCGGCGGTCACGGGCGTTCCATCATGGAACCGGACGTCCCGTCGAAGGTGGAACGTGAACGTCTTGTAGTCCTGGGAGATCTCCCATCGTTCGGCCAAGCCTGGGACGAACGTATTGGGATCAACCATATGGACGAGAGGATCGTGGGTATTCTGGCTGATCCGGTTCGTAAACGTGCTGAAATGGATGCTTGGGTCAAGCGTGGGCACAGCGTCGTGGTGTACAACGATGAGCGTGCCTCCCCGCTGTGGCGCGGGCCCCGCCTGGAGCGCCAGCGAGGCGGTGAGCACGACTAAGGTCGCGATCACCGCTGCTCTCATCGCCGATCGTGTCGTCCTCATCAGTCCCCCCTTTGTTCACGCGGCATCGACACGGTCCGCAGAGACCGGCCGCCCCGCGACGTAGACGGCTACGACTTCCCGGAACGCCTTTACGTCCGCCAGTGGATCACTTCGCAAGACCACAACGTCCCCGGCGGCCCCGTCCTTCAGGCGACCGAGGTCGGCGCGGCCCAGAGCACGCGCCGGCACCTCGGTCACGGACCGCAGCACGTCACGTGCGGACACGCCGGTCGCCGCCAGCATCTCCGGCCCTTCCGCGAAGGCGCCGAAGGCCGTTGCGGCCCACCCCGCATCGGTCCCGCAGGCCAGCGCTACCCCGTGGTCGGCGTAGCGTTTGGCGTAGGATAGCGCCGCGTCCTGCCTGCGTTGCAGGTACGTCAAGTGCGCCGCTTCGGCGGCATCGAGGGGCCGCAGCGCCGCCGCGTGCTCCAGGGCGCGGATGGTCCCCAGGGACGCCGGAAGGGTCAGGCTCACGACGGTACCCTGCCGTGCGATCCGTTCGGCCAGCGCATCGTCGAAGGCGGGGCCGTCCGCGGTATGCATGTGACCGTGCTCGATCGTCTCCACTCCGGCTTCGGTGACGAGCCGCGTGGCCTCGCGGTTGGTGGCGTGGACGGCCACGCCGGCGCCGACCCGTTCCCCTTCCCGACGCGCTGCGCGCAGTTCTTCCAGCGAGAACGTGGTCTGCATCCGCTCGGTTCCGGGCGTTCCGCCCCCCGACCCCATCATCTTCAGAAAGTCGACGCCCTCTTTCAGGAGGGTGCGGGCCAGTCGGCTGACGGCGTCGATGCCGTCGGCCTCCCCGCCCATGTAGTGGCAGTGGCCTCCAGTGATTGTCATCGGCGGTCCGGCGACGACAAGGTGGGGGCCGACCAGGAGTCCCCCGGCGATCTCGTCCCGAATGGCGATGACCACCGACAGCCGACCCCCGCAGTCGCGCATGGCGGTGACCCCGGCGGCGAGTCCGTTCAGAGCATTCCTCCAAGCCGTGAGCAGCAGCCGTTCGGGGCTGCGTTCCGCGTATACTTGATGACCCGGGCGGCCGTCGCCGGGCAGCGTGAGATGAACGTGCGAGTCGATGAGACCCGGGATGAGCCATTGGGACCGGTGATCCCGGAGTGGCACGTCGGGCGCCGCCTGCGCGCGGACGCGGGGCCAAGGGCCCGCCGCCGCCACCCTGCCCGCGCGGTCGATGAGGACCGCCCCGTCCGGCTCGACGGGAGCGTCCGCGTGCGCGATCAGCTGCCCACGGAGCAGAATGGGTGGAGTGGGTCCGTCAGCCGGGGTGCGAGCGCTGACCGGAAGAACGAGCGAGGGCAGATCCAGGGTGCTGCGTAGCGAAGCCACGGGATCAGCGGGTGGGAGCGCCGGCCTTTGCAGGTAGAGTGACGGGGGGCGCGATCTCTGTCGCCGGTATCGTCTGTCCGGAGAGGATGCGCGAGGTGGGCAGGACGTGCGCCCGGCGGTGTTCCAGACGCTCCAGGGCGTTGAGGTGTATCTCTTCGGTCAGGGCAGCCGAGCCGTCGCTGAGCAGCGCGCACGCGTAGGCCAGGTCGTGCGCTTGGCGGATCGCCTGCTCGACGCAGCCGTCCGTGACGACGCCCCCCACGATCAGGCTGGTGATGCCGCGGCGTCTCAGCACGAAGTCGAGATTCGTGCCGGCGAAGACGCCCGAGCAGGTTTTGCTGATGAGGAGGTCTTCGGGACGCCGCCCCAGCGCGGGCGCGATCTCGGCCTCCTGCGAGTCGGAGGGGATCCACTGGTTGACAGACTGGCCGCCGCTCTGCCGTCCCGCCGTGTTGACGGAGTTCACGAAGATGATCAGCTGCTCGCGCGAACGAAACTGTGCGATTAGCTGCGCGAGGCTGGGGATCACGGTTGCCAGCTGGCGCTCGTACTGGCGTACCGCCTCCTGGAGCCCGCGCTCGCGGAGGCGGCGGATCGTAAAACCGTCCGCGGTTAGGAAGCCGTTTTGCATGTCGATGACGAGCAGAGCGGTCGTGGGAGCCCGCGGGTCGATCGCCCCGACACCGGAAAACGATCTAAGGGCCTGAAGGCTCAGCTCCTGCACACAGCACCACCCCGCGGCCGGCCTGGAAGATTGGGTGTTATGTTATCATCTCACATTACAGGCGTCAACGACCCTCTCCTTCGCCGGAGATGGCATCATCGAGGGCCACAGCTGCGGGGAGGGGGGTCGGCTCGGCCCCCCTCCCGCCGGCGGCGAACTCCCTGGTCATGACCGCCAGCGGTAGGAATCCGCCCGCCGCCACGATCGCTCCAGCGTAGAACGCGGCGGCGAGCCCCAGGCCGGCCACGACCGCCCCGAAGATGAGGGGCGCCACCACCTGGGCGAGCTGCATGATGCTGATGCGCAGTCCCAGCGACAGCCCCTTGCTTCCGGCCGGTGCCAGGCCGGAGATAAGGCTCATCGCCAGCGGCTGCACGTACCCCATGGCCGCGCCGGCCATGCCCAGCACCCCGGCCAGCGGCCAGAAGGTCGTAAGCCGCGGTGTCAGCCCGAAGGCGACCATTGTGAGGCCGATGGCGAAGCCAAACACGGCGACATATCCGAATCGCCGCACGACGATGCCGATCGTCGGCCGTACGACCATGGACGAGAGCGAGTTCACCGAGAAGACGACGCCGATGAGTGTGGCGGAAAGCCCCACGGCCTCCAGGTAGATCGGGACGAACGACGCGCGCAGGCTGAAGGCGAACATCATGAACGCGTTCGTGATCAGGACAACGGCGATGGCCCGCCGCTGCAGCATCTCGCCGGCTGTCCGGAGCGGCGCCATGAGCGATCCGCGTGTGATGTTCGTGGGGCGCTGGGCATCGGGTGGAAGGATCCAGGTTATTGCGAAGGCGAGCGCGCCTAGCCCCGCGGTGGCCCCGAAGGCCGCGTGATAGCCCCAGAGGTCGGTGAGGAATCCTCCCAGGATGGGCCCGGCGAGGCCACCGACGGACATCCAGACGGTGAGCATGCCGAAGTTGCGGTCTCGGATCTCGGGGATGCTATGCGTGGCGACGTAGGTCTGGGTCGCCACGACCAAACCGATGTCCGCCAGGCCTGCCAGAGCGAGGCCGCCGATCAAGGCGGCGAAGCCGCTGCCGAGTGCGATGAGCGCATAGCCGCCCGTGAAGATGAGAGCTGAGACGCGGGCTAGGCGCCGTGTCCCGAACCGGTCGGCCATGGCGCCGACGAAGATGGCGAGGAAGAGCGGCAGTACGAGGGTGGAGCTCACCGTGAGCCCGACCAGGAGCGGTCCGCCGCCCAGGGCCTTGGCATAGATGGCGACGACCGGGAGCGTCAGGTGCCAACCGGCCACAAACGTCATGCCGAGGATGAAGTTTCGGAGCATCCCCGTCCCGGCGGATCCCCTCTCGCTGTGCGGCGAGGGTTGGATGGTCGCAAGTGATAATATCATATCATGACTTCAGAAGCGACGCAGTGCCGACGAGAGGGGGCGCAGCGCGTGTGGGACATCAAGGCGAGAATGAAGCGGGGACTCGATGTGCGGCGCAAGGTGTTCGGTCACGTGGACGAGGCCGACTGGAAGCGGTCCAACGACGAGTTCGATCCTGAGTTCCACGACATCATGCTGGGGTTCCGGTGGGGAACCATCACGGCGCGTCCGGGCATCGACATGCGTACCCGGATGCTCTGCCGCGTTGCCGCGTTTCTGGCGCAAGGGAACCTCGAGACGGTCGACGACATCGTGGAGAACCACATCCGCGGCGCGCTGCGCGCCGGCGCGACCCCTCAGGAAGTCGTCGAGGTGATACTCGAGACAGGGCTGGCCGCCGGGATCCACAAGTGGAAGGCCCGAACGACCGCCGTCCGTGTGTTCAAGGAGATGGGATACCGTCAGGGCGTCGACTGGGGCGCGCCTCTTCCTGAGGGGTGGTAGGCTGCGCCGAACAGAGGTGGATCAGGCTGACGGCGTGGCGAAGTCGTGGGCCCGGGCCTGCAGCGTCGGTGCCAACCGGTCCGTCCGCAGCAGCGCCTCGGTCATCAGGATGTGCGCGCGCCGGTCCTCCATGCGCGTCAGCGCGTTCGCGTGCAGCTCGTCCGTGAGCGAGGCGCACCCGTCGGCGAGCAGCACAAAGCCGTAGCCCAGATCATGTCCCTCCATCACCGCGCGCTCCACACAGCCGTGCGTCACCACGCCGCCGACGATGAACGCCGTGACGCCGAGCCGCCGGGCCAGGAAGTCCACGTTCGTCCCCGTGAACACACCAGAGCACGTCTTCGGGACGTCGATCTCTCCGGGACGGGGCCGCAGCTCCTCGATGAGCTGCGACTCCTCGGATCCGGGCGGCGCCCACCGCGTGACCTGGACGTGCCAGGAGCTCCGGGGACTGCGCAGCGTCACGACATGTACATGGAAGACTACCTGCCCTCCGGCACGTGCGCGTTCGAGCACTCGCTGCAGGTTTGGAATGGCGGTCGCCAGCTGGCGCTCGTACTGCCGGACGGCTTCCTCCAGTCCGCACTCGCGCAGCCGGCGGATGGTGTAGCCGTGAGGCCGGATGCAGGAGACCTGCATGTCGATGAGCATCAGGGCGGTGGAGGTTGCCCAGGGGTCCACTTCGGGCACACCTGAGAATGCCTTCAGGGCCTTGCGCGATAGGTTGTCCACGATGCCCGCTCCTCTCGGCTTGACACGGTCTGCCGTCGGAGTCATATAATATCATACCACTACCACACGGGCCGGATTCTCTGCCGGCCTCACCGGAGGGCAATCCCGTGGCGCACGCGGTGCAGTCCGACCCCCGGCCCTCACAGCGTGTCCGGCCCGCGCAGGCCATTATCGACGCCGACGTCCACCACACCGTAGCGCTCACCGACCTCATGCCGTATCTCTCCGACTACTGGCGACACTACATCACCCTGACCCGCACGACCGGCATCCCGTCCAATCCCTACCCGAAGACGGGGAACGCCGGCGTCCGCACCGACACCTATCCCCCGGGCGGAGGGCGGCCCGGCTCTGATCCCGCCTTCTTCCAGCAGCAACTGCTCGATGAGTGGGGGATCAGCTACGCCATTCTCAACTCGAACTTCCAGATGGTCGCGCTGCTCCCCAACTGGGAGTACGCAGCGGCGCTGGCGACGGCCACCAACGAGTGGACGCGGGAGCACTGGCTGGAGCGCGATCCCCGGTTCAAGGCGAGCATCGTCATCCCCGCGCAGGACCCGGAGGCCGCCGCCGCGGAGATCGATCGGGCCGCGACCAGCCATCCCGGGTTCGTCCAGGTACTGATGCCGAGCAGCTCCGACTATCCGTACGGCAAGAAGCGCTACCATCCAATTTACGAGGCGGCGGTCCGCCACGCTCTCCCCATCGGCATCCACCTCGGCGGGGCCACCGCATCGACGCCACCCCCGTCGCCCAACGGCTGGTGGTCGTATTACATCGAGTTCCACTCAGTCGGCGGGGCGCTGTCCATGATCACGCACATGGTGAGCTTCGTCTGCGAGGGGGTGTTCAGCAAGTTCCCCACGTTGCGGGTCGTGATGATGGAGGGGGGGATGGCCTGGATCCCCGGAATCATGTGGCGGCTCGACAAGGATTGGAAGGGGATGCGGCACGAGGTCCCGTGGGTCGAGCGGCGGCCGAGCGAATACATCCGCGATCACTTCCGGTTCACGACGCAGCCGATCGAGGAGCCCGAGGACCCCCGCCATCTCCAGCAGATCGTGGAGATGATCGGCAGCGACCGCTTCCTGCTCTTCGCCACGGACTATCCGCACTGGGACTTTGATGCGCCCGATCGCGCGCTGCAGGCGCTCCCGCAGGAGCTGCGTTCGCGGGTCTTCTACGACAACGCCCGGGAGCTGTACCGGTTGTGAAGGCGCGGGGATGACGCGGCATGTTGTGGGACCGGCTGCCCAGGTTCCGCCCGGTCAGCGCAAGATCGTGCAGATCAACCACCTGACGGTGGGCGTGTTCAACCTGAACGGGCAGTTCTACGCCCTCAACAACCGCTGCGCTCACCAGGGCGGCCCCCTCTGCCTCGGCGAGCTGACGGGCCTGATTACATCCTCAGATCCGGGGCGGTACGCGTACACGCGTCCCGGAGAAATCATCCGCTGTCCCTGGCACGCCTGGGAGTACGACATCACGACCGGACGGGCCGTCGTCGACCCGCAGAGATCCCGCGTCCGGAAGTTCCCGGTCACGGTGGAGACGCAGCTCTCGTCCGAGGACCTGCCCAAGGTCGAGACTTTCCCCGTCACGGTGGAATCCGGCTGGATCGTTGTGCACATCTGAGGATCTTCTAGGCCGCCGGCGGGCCCTGCACCGCGTTATGGCGGAGGCAGGTGTCGGCGCGGTCATCGTCCACTGCGCGGGAGCGCCTGGCGGCGACGGCTGGCTCCGGTATCTGACCGGCGGACAGCTCTGGGGCGGGCGGGGCAATGTCCTGCTCCTGCGCGCCGGCCTGACGCGTGCCGCGGTCTACCTGCGCTCCACGTACGATGCCGAGTGGCTCCGCGAGACCGCGATCGAGACGGACGTCGAGAGCACCATGCTGCAGCGCGACTCCCCGGTCAGCGCCGCGGTCCGGTATCTATGCGACGCGCGGCCGGTGCCTCCCGCTGTCGGGATCGTCGGTGCTGGGTCGTTTACGGCCTCGGAGTACGGCGCCATCGAGCAGGGCTTGTCCCCGATGCGGCTCGTGGACGTGACCGTGCCGATGAGCGCCGTGCGCCGGATCAAGGCCGACGTCGAGATCCGGGCCCTCGGGATGACACGCCGTCTCCTGAGCGAAAGCCTCGTCCGATTCGGCCAGGCGGCCCACCCCGGCCGGAGCCTCCTCGAGGTGGCGGGAGAGGTCGATGGGTTGCTCCGCGCGCGCGGGTGCTTCTGGGGGCGGGTCGCGTGCGCATTCGGTGAGGATCCGTATCCGGCGAGCATGCCTCCTGGGCGCGTCCTTGCCGAGGACGATGTCCTCACGGTCTCACTGGTCTACCAGGGACCCGAGGGTTATTGGGCCGCGGCGGCGGACGTCTTCAGCTTCCGCCGCCTCTCGCCCGCCGTTGCGGATCGCCTGGCCGCCTCGCGCGCCGCCCTCGAAGGGGCTGTGTCAGCCGCCCGCGCCGGGGCCACGGCCGACGACGTAGCCGCGGCAGCCGCGCAGGCCTTCGGCGCACGCGGCCTCAGGGTCTCCCGGTGGCTTCTTCCCGTGTGCGAAAGCATCGGGGCCGACGAGGTGGACGCGCCGGACCTTGACCGCGATCCGCTCCGTGCCGGAATGGTCGTCCGCCTGCGGTGCGCGGCGCAGCTCGAGCGAGCTGCG
>JBIOWP010000009.1:0-19560 GCA_044868695.1 bacterium | reverse complement strand
GGAACGCGGAAACGCGGATCAAGCCGGCAAGCACTGGCGAGCGGCGGAAATTCCTAGGGACTTACGTGTGGTTGGGGGACAGGGAGCCGGGTGATTGCTGGGTCGGCCTGCGCAGGGCGTCCTCGAGCTGCTTCACTGCGACGGCCCAGACATCGGGAGCCTCCGGCGTCCAGGTCGCCACGCCGAGGCTGCAGGCCAACCACCGCTCTTTTTCACTGGCCCGGGGCTGGTAGTGGAACGATCCGTCAATGCGCGCCATGACGATCCGCGCATCCTCTTCCCACGTCTCGGGCAGGACCATCGCGAAGCGGCGCTCTTCCAGGCGGCCGATGTAATCGCTGCTGCGGAGGTTGCTGCGCAGCCATTGGGCGGCCGCCGTCGGCGCGTCCGCGGGGAGCGCTTTCCCGGCCTCATCTTCATCGCGCAGCGCCACCAGGGCTACGGAGAAGGGCACCCCCGTGCGTTCGGCCCGGCGCAGTTCGGCCTGGTAGACTTCCTGGATGAAGTCGGCGGTGTAGGTGCCTGTCTGCAGATCCCGGATGGCGCGATCGGCCATACGCCGCAATACCAGACGCCGTAGGCCGAACACCGCGACCAGGAGCAGAATAACCGCCAGCGCAAGGAGCTGTACGGGAATGTCAGGAGTGAACATGGTCGATCACACCCTTCCTATGCCCGCATCCCGCGCGGCGCAGTCATCGATCCCGAGGTTTGTCGGTAATCTTCAACTCGGTCCCCGAGATGAGTCTCACTAAATTGGCCCGGTGCCGGTAGACGGCAAACGCGACGGTGATGATTCCAAATACGAGATGCGGGAGCGGCTCCCTGCGCCACCACATGAGCAGCGGCACCGACGCAACGCCCAACAGCGAACCCAGCGATGCGTACTGCGTGATCCCCACCACGGCGCCCCATACCGCAGCGGCCACAAGCCCGACGAACGGCGAGATCGCGAGCAGGACCCCGAACGATGTGGCGATGCCCTTCCCGCCCCGGAAACGCAAGAACAGCGACCAGTTGTGTCCGGCGATGGCCGCCAGGCCTGCCGTCACCTGCGCGGTCTCCGGCTGTCCCCACGCCCGCGCCAGCAGGACGGCGGCGGCGCCCTTGAGCATGTCCACGGCCAGCACCAGCGCAGACGCGCCCAGCCCCGCCACCCGGTACACGTTCACCGTCCCGATGTTCCCGCTGCCAAGCGTGCGGATATCTGTGCCGGTCAGCGCCCGTACGACGAGGAGGCCGGTCGGCAGAGAACCGAGCAGGTAGCCTGCCGCCGCGACCGCCAGCAGCGCCGTCACCGGTGTGCTTTGCTCCGTTCTCTGGTCCGGAATACCAGACGGATGGGTGTCCCGCGGAAGTCAAACGTCCCGCGCAGCTGCGATTCAAGATAGCGGCGGTAGTTTTCGGTCACCAGCGCCGCGTCGTTGACAAACAGGACGATCGTCGGTGGTTTGGCGCTGGGCTGCGTGGCGTAGAGCAATTTCAGCTGCCGCCCCGCCCCGTCGGCCGGCGGATTGTGTGCATGCTCCGCCTCCTCAATCGCGCGGTTCAGAGGTCCGGTGGGAACCCGTCGGGCATGGGCATCCGCGGCATCTGTTACCCGGTCCACAAGCACCGCAATCCCCCATCCACGGACCGCCGACGTACAGACGATGGCGGCATACTCGACGAAGCGCATCGCCCCGCGCACGGGCGCCAGCCGGTCGTCGCGCGGTTTCGACGTGGTGCTGACCAGATCCCACTTGTTGACGGCCAGGACGAGCGCCCTCCCCTGCTCCGCCGTGTAGCGCGCGATTTCCTGGTCCTGTTCCACCGGGGGCCCGGACGCGTCGAGGACCAGGATGACCACATCGGCCCGGTCGACCGCCTCAAGGGATCTGATGACGCTGTACCGCTCAAGGCCCTCCTCGACTCTGGCCTTGCGCCGCAGCCCTGCGGTGTCAACGACGATGAACCGGCGCTCTCCGCGGACGAACGGCGTATCGATCGCGTCCCGGGTCGTCCCGGGGGCCGGATCGACGATCACGCGTTCCTCTCCGAGCATCGCGTTGACGAGAGAGGATTTGCCGACATTGGGCCGTCCCACCACCGCTACCTGAATCGCGGAAGCTGTGGCCTCCTGCGGCCCGCCTTCTGGAAGCAGCGCGACGATCTGGTCCAGCAGATCGCCGATTCCCAGCCCGTGGAGCGCTGAGATGGGAATGGGATCGCCCAGCCCCATCTCATAGAACTCCAGGGGGCCGGGCTGATCATTCTCTTCGACCTTGTTGGCGACCACGAGGACCGGCCGGCGGCTGGCGCGCAGGCGCTCCGCCACGTCACGGTCATCGGGAACCAGCCCGGCGCGGGCATCGACCACGAAGAGGATCACATCAGCGTCCTCGATCGCGCGCTCGGCCTGTGCGCGCACCTGTGCGCCGACCTGCGCGCCCGCGGGCCAGACCAGGCCGCCCGTGTCCACGATTGAAAACTCCCGGCCGCCCCAGGCCGCAGTCCCATAGAGCCGGTCGCGGGTCACTCCGGGCGTCCCTTCCACGATGGCCTTGCGCTGCCCCACCAGACGGTTGAACAGCGCCGACTTTCCGACGTTGGGACGGCCGACGATTGCGACAATGGGTGCGCTCATGCAGTGAAAAATGGCGGCCGCAGCCGCCACCCCAAACGACGCAAGCTACACAATCTACTCAACCTACACAATCAACTGCACGGGGTCCTGGCGTGACTGCCCAGTTCACCCCGGATCCATCATGTCTGTCATTGTGTAGATTGAGTAGGTTGTGCGGTTTCGTGTTGCCGCCCTATCTCATCCAATCGGTGCAGGACTTCGGCGATAATCCATTCAGGGGTGCTGGCGCCCGACATGATGCCCACCCGCTCGACCCCATCGAACCAGCCGGGGTCCAGTTCCTCTGCCACTTCAATGTGGTGCGTCGGCAGGCGGTGGGTCCGGCCGATCTCCCACAGACGTGTCGTGTTCGCGCTGTGGTGCCCACCAATGACGATCAGCGCGTCGACTTCGTCAACCATGCGCTCTGCTTCCTCTTGTCGCACGGTGATCGCCGGACAGAGCGTATTGACCACCCGCAGTTCCTTGGTGCGTAAGCTCAGGTCCCCGACGATCTGCCGGAAGTTTTCCTGAGACTGGGTGGTTTGAGACATCACCGCCACCCGGCCGCGCAGCTTCACCTGCGCCGCCTCATCCCGGTTGTGCACGATGGTCACTTTGTCGCCCAGCGCTTCTTTTAGCGTGACGATCTCAGGGTGTCCGTGGTCGCCGACGACCACCAGATGGTAGCCTTCTTCAACCAGTTTGAACGCCAGGGAATGGGCGCGGATGACGACGGGGCAGGTGGCGTCCACGATCCTCATGCCGCGGCTCTTCGCCGCCTCAAGCACAGCATGCTCGACGCCGTAGGCGGAGACCACAAACGCCTCGCCCGCGAGGTCGTCGAGCCGGTCGGCCACGTCGACGCCCGCCTCCTGCAGCCTGGTCACGACTTGCGGGTTATGGATCAGCGGGCCCCAGGTGAACACCGGTCCGGACGACTGCTCCGCGGTGCTGCGCGCCATGTCCACAGCGCGCTTCACCCCGCCGCAGAAGCCCATGTGCTTGGCGACGACAATCTCCATCGTCCCTTAGCATACTATGGCAAACACAGGATTGCACCTTCCGGTCGCCGTATAGCGACAGCACCATGTCGCCGCCTCCACCGCGTGCCGGTCGCGCGCTTGCACTCATCAATCCCTCCGCGGCCCGGGGGCGCGGGCAGCGGGCGTGGCCGGGGCTGCGGGCGATTCTGCGCGGAGCGGGACTGGATCTCGAAGAAGCCACGACTCACTCGCCGCAGGAGGGGATGGCGATCGCGCAGCGGGCCGGCGGCGATGGGTTTGCGACCATCATCTCCGTCGGCGGCGATGGCACGACCCACTGGGCCATCAACGGATTGCTCCACAGCCCGGCCGACCCGCGCCCCGCGCTGGCCATCATCCCCGAAGGCACCGCCAACGATTTCCCACGCTGCCTGGGCATCCCGCTGAACCCCCACGCGTCCGCGCGCGCCGTGCTGGACGGCAGGCGACGCCGCGTGGATGTCGGGCAGGTCAACGACCGGTACTTTGCGACGATTTCGGGCGTTGGATTTGACGCCGAGGTCGCGCAGCTGGTCAATCGGTGGCCGCGCTGGATCCGAGGGACGGCGGTGTACGTGGCGGGCATCCTCCGGACGCTGCTCACGTACCGCCCGGTGGCCACGCGGATCACCATTGATGGGGGGGAGCAGCGGATCCGGATGTTCCTGCTCGCCGCCGCGAACACCAACTGGTACGGCGGGGGAATGTATATGGCCCCGCACGCGCACGTCGACGATGGCCTGCTGGCCGTCGTCTATGCGACCGACCTCACGAAATGGGAAACGCTCGCGGTGCTTCCGAAAGTCTTCTCAGGCCGCCACCTGCAGCATCCGAAGGTCTTCCATACCGCGGCGCACGAAGTCCGGGTGGACAGCGACGTTCCGCTCGCGATCCATGCGGACGGGGAAACCGTCGGCAGGGTGCCGGCGGTGTTTCGGATCATCCCCCAGGCACTCGAGGTGATTGTACCGGGCCGCGGGTGACGCGGCGCTGCTCCTCCGGGAGCAGACGTTCGATCGCTGCAAGAATGCGTTCGCTCCACTCCGCCAGCAGCTCATGCTCCAGCCGCCCGTCGACCTGCGGGACGGACACCGGCGGTCCCATCCGGACGACCACTTGTTGAAAGGATGGCCGGCGGGCGCCCTTGGGCAGAATGCGCTGGCTGTTGATGACGGCGACAGGCAGCACGGGCGCGCCGGTGCGCAGGGCAATCATCGCGCTCCCGGGTTCGGGTTTCTGCAGCCGGCCGTCAGGACTGCGGGTCCCCTCCGGGAACAGCACCAGCACCCCGCCGGATCCCAGCACGTCCAGAGACTTCCGGATGGCGCCATGGTCCGGGGCTCCCCGGTGGACCGGGAAGACGCCGATCGACCGCAGGAGCACGCCCAGCACCGGAACGTCGAACAGTTCCCGCTTGCCCATGTAGGCGGCGCGGTGGCGGAGCGCGATCCCGACCAGCGGCGGGTCGATGGCGCTGACGTGATTGCCCACCACGATAAAGGGCCCGCGCCGAGGCTCGTGCTCCCGGCCCTCGATCCGCAGGCGGAACGCGACCTTCGCGATCGCCCACAACGCCGTTTTCCAAAAGAAGTACCAGAGGCCGCTGACGAACCCCCCTGGTTCTCTGGTGCGCGCGCTACCCATTCGCGTGGCCCTGGACGAGCCGCACAATACGGTCGACCACCGCGTCGGCGGGGACGCCGGTCGAGTCGATCACAATTGCATCGGGCGCCTGCCGGAGCGGCGAGTGGTCGCGTGTGCGGTCCCGGCGGTCGCGTTCTTCTTCTGCTCTCCGCACCGCCTCGAACTCCACCACCGCGCCCCGTCCCCGGAGTTCTTCGAAACGGCGCTGCGCGCGCACATCCAAAGACGCGTCGAGGAATACCTTCACCTCGGCGTCAGGGAACACGACGGTGCCGATGTCGCGCCCTTCCATGACCACGCCGCCTTCTGCGCCGAGACGGCGCTGCACGGCAACCATCGCCTCTCGCACACCTGGATAGATACTAACCACGGAGGCGCCGTCGCTCACCTCGGGCGCCCGGATCGCCTCGGTCACGTCCACGGCGTCGACGAGCACCCGCTGGCCCTGCGGATGAGTCACGAACTCGATGCGCAGCGATCCGGCCAGGGCCGTCACGGCTGCCTCGTCCTGCAAACTCATCCCGCATCTGAGCGCGGCCCACGCCACCGAACGGTACATCGCCCCGGTATCGACGTAGCGGAAGTTCAGGCGCTGGGCGACCGCGCGCGCCACGGTGCTCTTCCCCGCCCCGACAGGCCCGTCGATGGCGACGATCGGCTGGCCGGTCGGCCTCCCGGGCCTCATCGAGGTCTGGGTACGGGAAAGCCCGAGGGCGGCGCCGAAACGGCAAGGCACACTGTGGCGGCTTCCGCACTGCGCGCCCGGCACATGTCCTCTACCCATTCCGGTCACTGCAAAAGCAGTCCTGCCGGGAGGTGGCGTCATGGCGAGAATCGGCTGGGAAGACTTCGAGAAAGTCGAGGTGCGCGTGGGGGTCATCCAGACGGCGGATGACTTCCCGCGGGCGCGGAAACCCTCGTACCACCTGACGATCGACTTCGGCCCGTACGGAGTCAAGAGATCGTCCGCCGCCATCCGTCCCTTCTATAGGAAGGAAGAACTGATTGGCCGCCAGGTGGTGTGCGTCACGAATTTCCCGCCCAAACAGATCGCCGACTTTACGTCCGAGGTCCTGACGCTCGGGGTGATGGAGGCCGGCGGCCGCATCGTCCTGCTGCAACCCGACAAACCTGCGGAGGTCGGAGGGAGGATCGGGTGACGATCAGGCCTTCCGCTTGGGCCGGAGCAGCAGGACCACCAGCCCCCCGATGATCAGCACCGCGCCCACCCACGGCTGGTGCAGGAGCATCTCGAAGAGCTGGGCTTCGTGGGCCAGCAGGTAGGCCCCGCCGATGACCAGGATCGCGCCCAGCGTGCGGGCCCGGCCCTGCCCGTCGTCCCCGTCCGGGATCGGCGGAGGCAGCCCGGGCTCGGTGACCACTTCCGGGGCCGGTTCGTCCGGCACGATGATGACCAGCAGCAGGTACAGCAGCAGCCCAAACCCGTTCCACAGCGCGAGCAGGGCAAAGGCGACCCGGAGCGCGCTGACGTCCACGTTGAAGTAGTCGCTGAGCCCACCACAGACGCCCGCAATCCATCGCTCGGTGCGGGACCGATAGAGCCGTTTCTCCATCCCTACTCTTGCGGAGCGGCCGCGGGCGGCCCACCGCTGAAGGCGCGGCGGGGATCATCGCCCTCCAGCGCCGGGAGGCCTTCGAGGTCTTTGAGTCCGAAGTACCGTAGGAATCCTTCCGTTGTGCCATAGAGGATCGGCCGCCCCAGGGTCTGCTTCCGGCCGACCTCACGGGCGAGGTGCCGCTCCACCAGACGGTCGATCACGTGGTCGCTGCGCACCCCCCGCACGGCCTCGATCTCTGCCCGGGTGGTGGGCTGCCGGTACGCGATGATGGCCAGCGTTTCCAGCGCCGCTTGAGAGAGCGGCTCGCGGTGATCCAGCCGCAGAAACTGCTGCACATACCGCGCGAGTTCCGGGCGCGTGCACAATTGATATCCACCGGCCACGGCCTGAATCTGGAGCCCGCGGACGCCGTAGTCCTGCTGCAGCTCCCACAACAGCGCGTGAACCGTCTGCGGCGGCGCCGCGAGCGCCTCCGCGAGCTGCTCGACGGTCACCGGACCGCCCCCCACCAGCAGAAGACACTCGGTGGCTTTTTTCAGTTCCTCGAGGTCGAGGTCGTCGGACGGCGGGGTGAGACTAGCGGGGATCGTCATGATGCCACCAGCACGATCCGGATGGGCGCGAACGTCTGGGGCTGCGCAGCACGCGCGCGCCGGTTCTTGATGAGCTCCAGCAGCGCGAGAAACGTCACGATGACCTCCAGCTTCGTGGCCGTGGTAGGAAAGAGGTCCCCGAACACGACGCCCTCGGGGTGCCGGCCCAGCAGGGCCAGGATCCCCTGCATCCGTTCGGCCACTTTCACCTCTTCGGCCGGAATTTCCCCGACCTGTTCCTGGGCCCGTTCAAGGACCTGCTGGAACGCGCGGAACAGATCACCGAGCGTCACCCCTTCCAGGAACACGGCATTGGGGTCATCCCCCGGCGACCGCGCGAAGACACGGTGCTGATAGTCCTCCAGCGCACGCAGCGCCGACGCGACTTCCTTGAACGCCCGGTACTCCTGCAGCTTCTCTTCCAGCCGTTCCTGGAGGTCAGAGGGTTCCTCGGCCTCCGGGAGCGGCTCCTCGGGTGTCTCCGGCTTCGGCACCAGAAGCCGCGACTTCATCTCGATCATCGCGGCGAGCATCCACAGGACTTCGGTGGCTTCTTCGAGGTCGAGCCCGCCGCGGGTGCCGGCCAGATAGTCCTCGGCGATCTGCCCCAGCGGAATGTCGCGCAGGTCCACCTGCCCCTGCTGCGCCAGCGTGAGGAGCAGATCGATTGGACCCTCAAACTGCGGCAGCTTCACGCTGTAGGTCAAAAGAATCCACTCCCCGTCGCCTGTGCCAGCAGCCAGAACATGGGCGGCCCCACAAGGAACGGCAGCGTCCTCGTCACAATGAGGAGGATCAAGATCACCGGTCCGTACAGCTGGATCCGCGCGTAGGAGACTGCCTGCGCCGGCGGTAGCACGCCGATCAGGATCCGCGACCCATCCAGGGGCGGAACGGGAATCAGGTTGAAGACGGCCAGCATCGCGTTCAGCCACATCATCTCGACGAGCAGCCGGCTGAGCGAGGCCATCGCGCCAATCTCCCGCACGTCCAGCAGGCCGAGCTTGTAGGGAATCCCAACGACGAACAGCAGCGTGATATTGGCCAGCGGCCCGGCGGCGGCGACGATGATCGAGTCTCGACGCCAGTTCTGAAAGTTGGTGGGATTGATCTGCACCGGCTTGGCCCAGCCAAACCGCAGCAGCAGGATGAGCACGGTGCCCCACGGATCCAAATGCGCCAGCGGGTTGAGGGTCAACCGGCCCTGCGCACGCGGCGTCGGATCACCGAGACGGTCCGCCACATAGGCGTGCGCAAACTCGTGCACCGTAAGGGCGATGAGCAGCGCCACCACCCTGTACGGGAGCGTCTCCGGATCGAGGAAGAGCATCGACGGTTACTTCAAGACTTAGAGGGGAACGTCCTTGCGCACGATATCATCGTATGTTTCGCGCTCCACGACGACGCGCGCCCGGCCGTCGCGCACCAGCACGACGGCCGGCCGTGGGAAGCGGTTGTAGTTGCTGGCCATCGAGTAAGTATAGGCGCCGGTGGCAAACACCGCCAGCAGATCCCCGCTCCGCAGCGGCGGCAGGGATGCCTCCCAGATCAGGACGTCCCCGGACTCGCAGCACCGCCCCGCGACGGCGGCGGTCTGTGACGGCGCCTCGGCCGCGCGCGCCGGCGCGACCGCTTCGTACCGCGCGCCGTACAGCGCCGGGCGCGGATTCTCAAACATCCCACCATCCACCGAGATGTAGGTCCGGACACCTGCTATCTGCTTGACCGCACCCACCGTGTAGAGGCTGACCCCCGCATCGCCCACGATCGACCGGCCGGGCTCGACGAACAGGCGGGGCGGCGCCAAACGGTGCTCGGCGAGCTTTGCCTTGACGACGCTGGCTACGGCGCGCACGTAGTCGGCAATCGCCGGCGGCTCATCGGTCCGGAGGTACCGGATTCCCAGGCCGCCGCCGAGATTCAGCTCTTCGACGGTCACGTCGAGGTCATCCCGGACGCGCGCGGCACACTCCACCATCGCCGCCGCCGCCATCTGAAACGGCTCGAGATCGAACACTTGGGACCCGATGTGGGCGTGGAGGCCGCGCAGCCGGACCCGGTCCATGCGGCCTGCGCGTGCGACGGCGCGGTGGGCCGTCCCGTCCAGGATCCCAAATCCAAATTTCGAGTCCACGCCCCCGGTGCGGATCGCCTTGTGGGTGTGCGGCTCGATCCCCGGCGTCAACCGGAGCAGGATGTCGGCGGTGGCATCCAGCCGGGCCGTCGCCGCCTCCAGCAGGTCGAGTTCATAGTCGTTGTCGACAATGATCCGCCCGACGCCGGACCGGAGCGCATACTCGATTTCGTCGGGGGTTTTGTTGTTGCCGTGGAAGTACAGATCGCCCGGGGACACGCCGGCGCGCAGCGCCGTATGCAACTCCCCGCCGGAAGCGACGTCAACCCCCAGCCCTTCTTGGGCGGCAATCTGACAGGACGCGATGATGCAGCAGGCTTTGGACGCGAATAGCGGCCGGGCGTTGCCGTATTCGCGGGCCAGCGCGTCGCGGTAGGCCCCGCAGTTCGCACGTATCCGGCCTTCGTCGAGGACGTGGAGCGGGGTCCCAAACTCACGCGCGAGACCAACGGCGTCCGCCCCGCCGATCTCCAGGTGCCCGGCGGCGTTGATGGAATACCCGTGGGCGGCGACCGTATCGGCGCTCATGGTGGGAAAACTTGAAGCCGAGTCTAGCATGGGATCCTCCGGGGTGTCAAACCACACGCGGAGGGCGGCGTTGCGCGGGTGTGGACCGCGCAGTAGACTGAGCGTAGCATGCGCACGGTCGTGATCATCGGCGCCGCCCGCACGCCCATCGGCCGGTTCCTCGGCGGCCTGGCGTCGATCCCCGCACCGCGACTCGGCAGCATCGCGATCGCCGAGGCCCTGCGCCGGGCCGGCGTCCAGAAGGACCAGGTCGACGAGGTCTTCATGGGCAACGTGCTGAGCGCCGGCCTTGGCCAGGCGCCCGCCCGCCAGGCGACGCTGCACGCAGGATTGCCTCAGGCCGTGCCCGCAACAACGATCAACAAGATGTGCGGCTCCGGTCTGAAAGCGGTGATGCTGGCCGCGCAGGCCATCGGGGCGGGGGACGCGGACGTGGCCGTCGCCGGCGGCATGGAGAACATGAGCGCGTCACCGTACCTCTTGCCCCGGGCCCGCACCGGGTACCGGCTCGGCGACGACAAGATCGTCGACACGATCCTGCGGGACGGACTCCTTGATGCGTACCAGAACCTGCACATGGGCAACTGCGCCGAGCTGCTGTCGCGGGAGTACCGCATCTCGCGCCAGGAGCAGGACGACTTCGCCCGGTTGAGTTATTCGCGCGCCCTGACGGCGATGGACTCCGGCGTGTTCGCCGACGAAATCGTTCCCGTCGACGTGTCCGGCGGGAAGGGGGCGAGTCAGGTCGTGGGTGAGGACGAAGAACCTCGCCGCGTCGATTTCGACAAGATCCCCACCCTGCGTCCCGTGTTCGAAGAAGGCGGCACCGTCACCGCGGCCAACGCGAGCAGCATCAGCGACGGCGCAGCGGCCGTGGTGCTGGCGGCCGACGATGCGGCGCGCCGCCGCGGGTGGAAGCCCATCGCCCGCCTTGTGGGGCAGGCCGGAGCCGCGATGGCGCCGGAGTGGTTCACCATCGCTCCCGCGCACGCGACGCGGCGGCTCCTGGAGAAAGTCGGCTGGCAGAAAGACGACGTCGACCTGTTCGAGATCAACGAAGCCTTTGGCGCGGTCGTCATCGCGGTCTGCCGCGATCTCGGCATCCCCTTCGACCACGTGAACGTTCACGGCGGCGCGGTTGCCCTGGGCCACCCGATCGGCTGCAGCGGCGCCCGGATCCTGACGACGCTGCTCTCAGCGATGCCCCGCTACGACGCACGCCGCGGTGTCGCCGCGATCTGCCTGGCCGGCGGCGAGGCGGTGGCCGTCGCGGTCGAGCGCGTGTAGCCGGCCGGCGTGTCCACCGCGGCCGCGCTCACTCTGTCGCTCCTCGTTGCTGCCTCATCGGCGTTCGCGCTGGGCCGCTGGCGTCCCGACGCCATCGCCCTCCTTGTCCTGATCGTCCTGCTGCTCTCCGGTACCGTGACTCTCGAAGCCGGCCTGGCCGGGTTCGGATCACCGGCGCTGGTCGCCATCGCCGCGGTGTTTGTGGTCAGCGCAGGCCTCGAGCGCACCGGCGTCGCCGCGGTGCTGGGTCAGAGAATCCTGGGGGTGGCCGGACGCAGCGAAGCCCGCCTGGCGCTGGCGTATTGCGCCGCCGGGGGCCTGCTCTCGGGCGTCATGAACAGCATCGGCGCGATGGCCGTGCTGCTCCCCGCCGCGGTCGCGACCGCCCGCGAGGCAAAGGTCAGCCCATCCAGACTGCTGCTCCCTCTGGCGCTGGGCACGCGGCTGGGGGGCAACCTGACGCTGATTTCAGGCCCGAGCAACCTCATCGCGAGTGAGTCGCTGGTCCAGCATGGCCTTCGCCCCTTTGCGTTTTTCGAGTTCGCGCCGCTCGGAACCGCGTTCCTGGTGGCGGGGGTCGCGTTCATCGGATTGATCGGCCGGCGGTGGCTGCCGGACGTCGCGATCCACGAACCGCCTCGCCATGAGCACCTGGTCGACCTGTACCGGCTACGCGAGCGGTTGTTTGAAGTCCGCATTCCCGACGGCTCTCCCCTCTCCGGCAAGACCATCGCACAGAGCGACCTGGGACGATCGCTGGGGTTGACGGTGCTCAGCATCTCTCGTGGCACACAGCGGATCATCGCGCCCACGCGCGACGAACGCCTACGGGGCGGGGATCGTCTGGTCGTGGAAGGACGGCCGGAGGACCTGCAGCGGTCCCACGACTTGCAACAGGTCGGCCTCTCCGCACCACGCGAGCCCGAGGTGACGGTGCTCGAGTCCGCCCAGATCAGGGTGGTCGAGGCCATCCTGGCGCCGCGTTCCGGCCTGGCCGGCAAGACCCTCCGCGAGATCAACTTCCGGGAGAAGTACGGCCTGACCGTCCTGGCGATCTGGCAGGAAGGACGCCCCAGGCGGACCGGTCTGGTGGACCTCCCCGTTCGACTGGGCGATGCGTTGCTTGTCCAGGGCCCCCGGGACCGGATCGCCCTGCTGCGCCAGGACTCCGACTTCCTGGTCCTCGAGCCTGACGGGTCGCAGGAGCTGCGGACGGCACGGGCGCCGTGGGCGCTGCTCAGCGTGGCCGTCATGATCGGCGCCAGCACCGCCGGCGTCCCCATCGTCCTCGCGACGCTGCTCGCCGCCGGAATTATCCTCGGGTCGCGCGCGCTGACGGTGGACGAGATTTACCAGGTGATCGACTGGCGCGCGCTGGTGTTCATCGGCGCCATTCTGCCGATCGGCACCGCGCTGTCCACCACCGGCGCCGCGTCCGCGCTCAGCGGCGTTGCGCTGCGTACGCTGGGGGCTCACCCACTATCCGCGCTGGCCACGGTCCTGGGCGTGTCCATTATCCTCAACCAGCTCATGCCGAGCATCGCCGCGACCACGGTCCTGGCGCCCAATGCGGTCCAGGCCGCGGGCGCGACAGGGGCACATCCGCACGCGTTCGTCATGGCGGTGATCGCCGGGACCGGCACGACGTTCACGCCGATCAGCAACCCGGTGAACCTGCTGGTCATGGGCCCCGGCGGGTACCAGATGCGGGACTACGTGCGGATTGGGCTACCCTTGGCGATCCTCTTGGGAATCGTCTCCTACGTCCTCATCCCCGCCGTCTGGAGACTCGCCCCCTAGCTGCCCGTCTTCGCGTTCCCGTGTTCCCGCGTCCCCGCGTTCCCTGTGTAGGTCCACCCGCCGCGCCGTCGTGATGAACGCGGTGTGTGCCACCATACGGTGGGCGGGGCGCACGCTTGCCCCCTCGATGTTCCACGGGCGGACGAGCGTCTCAAATGTCTCGATCAAGCTGAATCCGCCGGACATCCGCAGTGTTTCAACCATGCGCGCCGCCTGAGGCACGGTCGGCACATAGGATAGGATGATTCCGCCGAGTCGCAGGGTCCGGACGGCGTGTGGGACGACGCGCCACGGCTCCGGGACGTCGAGCACGATGCGGTCCAGCGGCGTATCAGGAATACCCTCGTAGACATCTTGCGCGCGAGCCACCAGCTGGTCAGACGAGCCGACGTAGCGGCCGATGTTCTGGGCCGCGCGGGCGGCAAACTCGCCGCGGATTTCGTAGGAGTAGACGCGCCCCGCCGGTCCCACCGCTCGCAGGAGCGTCATCGTGAGCGCGCCCGACCCGGTACCCGCCTCGAGCACCGTCGCGCCGGGGTAGATATCGGCCGCCAGAAGAATTGCGCTCAGGTCTTTTGGATAGATGATCTGCGCGCCGCGGGGCATGTCCAGGACGAATTCGGCCAGCGTAGGACGCAGCATGAGAAAGACCTCGCCGCGGGTCGTGCGCACGAACCGCCCCTCCGATGTCCCGATGAGATGGTCGTGCGCAAGTTTGCCCCCCCGCAGGTCGGCCACGGCGCCGGCGCGCAAGGTGAGCAGGTACCGCCGGTCCTTGCGGTCGATCAGGAGGACCGGCTCCCCTTCCCTCAGGACACCCGGCTTCGATGAATGCGCGTCCTCTATGTCTTCACCCCTCTGGGTTTCACGTGTTCGCGCACCCATCGGACGATGGAGTCCAGCGACGCTCCTGGCTGGAAGATTTCGCTGACGCCGGCGGCCTTCAGGGCCGCGATGTCCTCTTCTGGAATGATCCCTCCGCCGAACACCACCACGTCGCCAGCGCCCTTCTGGCGCAGCATCACCATCACCCGCGGCAGCAGGGTCATGTGCGCGCCGGAGAGGATGGACAACCCGATGGCGTCGGCGTCCTCTTGAATCGCAGCATTGACGATCATCTCCGGGGTCTGATGCAGCCCGGTGTAGATGACTTCAAATCCCGCGTCACGCAGCGCGCGCGCCACGACCTTTGCGCCCCGGTCGTGGCCGTCGAGCCCCGGCTTGGCAACAATGATACGAATCTTCTGAGTAGCCATCTAGTCCCGACCTTCAGATGATAGCGGGTTCCCGGTACTCGCCATACACCGTCTTGAACACGTCGCAGATCTCGCCGATGGTCGCGCCGGCTTTCACGCACTCCACCACCTGCTCCATCGTATTGCCCCCGCCGGCGGTGGCCCGCGTGAGCGTGTCCAACGCCCGACGGACCTGGAGGGTGCTGCGGTCCGCGCGCACCTGGCGCAGGCGCGCAATCTGCTGGCGCTCGATTTCCGGATCGATCCGGAGGATGGAAATCGGCTGCTCCTCCGGGTGCACGAATTCGTTGACTCCCACGATGAATTTCTCCCTGCCCTCCAGCTGCTGCTGATACCGGTAACTGGCCTCCGCGATCTCCCGCTGCGGGTAGGCGAGCTCGACCGCATGCACCATGCCGCCGAGATCATCGATCTTCTTAATGTACGCCTCCGCCTCCGCCTCCATGCGGTTGGTGAGCGACTCCACGAAATACGATCCGCCCAGTGGATCCGCGGTGTTGGCGGCGCCGCTCTCGTATGCGATGATCTGCTGCGTGCGCAGCGCGACCATGACGGCCTCTTCGGTGGGCAATGCGTACGTCTCATCCATCGAGTTCGTGTGCAGGGACTGCGTGCCGCCCAGCACCGCCGCCAGGGCCTGGATCGCCACGCGCACGATGTTGTTCAGCGGCTGCTGGGCGGTGAGCGAGACGCCGGCGGTCTGGGTGTGGAACCGCAGCCACCATGAGCGCGGATTGCGGGCCCGGAACCGCTCGCGCATGATCCGTGCCCACAGCCGCCGGGCGGCGCGAAACTTCGCGATCTCCTCAAAGAAGTCGTTGTGGCAGTCGAAAAAGAACGACAGCCGGGGCGCAAATGCGTCTACATCGAGACCGGCCTCGATCCCGGCCTGGACGTAGGCGATGCCGTCGGCGAGCGTGAAGGCCAACTCCTGCGCCGCCGTGGCCCCCGCCTCCCGAATGTGGTACCCGCTGATGCTGATGACGTTCCAGTGTGGGAGCTCCCGGGTGCCGAAAACCAGCATGTCCTGAATCAGCCGCATGCTGGGCCGCGGGGGGATGATCCATTCTTTCTGCGCGATGAACTCCTTCAGCATGTCGGTCTGGGTCGTGCCGCCGAGGTCGGCCCGCCGGAACCCGGCCTTCTCCGCGGCCACCACGTACATGGCCAGCAGCACATTGGCCGGCGCGTTGATGGTCATGGACGTGGTAATCCGGTCCAGCGGCAGTCCGCCCAGGAGCACGTCCATGTCCTGAACCGTGTCCACCGCCACCCCTTCGCGTCCGACCTCACCCAGGGCGCGGGGATGATCGGAGTCGTATCCCATCAGCGTGGGCATGTCGAACGCGACGGACAGACCGGTCTGCCCGTGCTCGAGCAGGTAGTGAAACCGGCGGTTGCTGTCGGCCGCGGACCCGAAACCGGCGAACTGCCGCATCGTCCACAGCCTGCCCCGGTACATCGTGGGGTGGATGCCGCGCGTGAAAGGGTATTCCCCCGGCAGGCCCAGGTCACGCGCGGGATCCAGCGAGGCCAGATCGTCGGGTGCGTAGAGGCGCGCCACCTCCATATCGGACAGCGTGGAGAAGCGCGGCGCGCGCTCAGGCTGCTGGTCCAGCCCTACTCGCAGCGTCGTCTCTTCCCAGCGCCGGCGCGCCTGACGTAACTCTTCCAACTTCCTGGGATTCATCACGGTTGCCACCACCTGACATGCAGGGACCAGGGACCTGGGACCCGATCCCAACCGACATTTTGAACCGTCTGACTCCGCGGCCAGTCATGGTCGCTAAACCCATCCTAACCGGTCCCCGGTCCCTGTTCCCCGGTCCCGCCTTTTGCCTTTCGTACGGCTTCGGTCAGCTTCGGAATGATCTCGAACAGGTCACCGACCACGCCCAGATCCGCCATCTGGAAGATGGGCGCGTTCGGGTCTCGGTTGATGGCTACAATGTGCTTCGAGCCGGACATGCCAGCCAGATGCTGAGGCGCCCCGGAAATGCCGCAGGCGAGGTACACCTCCGGGCTGATCGTCTTGCCGGTCTGCCCGATCTCGTAGTCATGCGGCACCCATCCTGAGTCCACGGGAGGCCTCGACGATCCGACCGCCGCGCCCAGCGCCCGCGCGAGGCCGTCCAGGAGCGCAAAGTTCTCCGGTCCTTTCATGCCCCGGCCGCCTGAGACGACGACATCGGCTTCGATCAGCGGAATCGTCTCCCGGTGGACGACTTTTGTCTCGCGCACGGTCGTCCGGATGGCCTTCCGGTCCAGCCCCACCTGGCAGACCCGGGCTTCTGAGCGGCGTCCTGAATCCGCGGCGGCAACTGGATACATGGCCGGCAGGACGACAGCGACCCGCAGGCCGCCGGAAAACCGCACCGTCCCGATGGCCTTCCGCGTGTACATGGAACGGGTGGCCACAAGCTCGCCGTCACGCAGATCGACCCGTGCGCAGTCGGTGACGATCCCCGCTCCCAGCCGGGCCGCGACCCGGGGCGCCAGATCCCGTCCCTGAGCAGTCGACCCGAAGAGCACGACAGAGGGAGACTCTCCCTGCAGGGCATCCGCAAGCACCGCGGCGTACCCGTCTGTTGTATACGTACCCAGCAGGGGATGGTCGGCAGTATACACGACATCCGCCCCTCTGGGCCCCAGGGTGGCGGCAACCGGACCCACACCGGTCCCGGCCACGAACGCGACCACCTTCCCGGACAGGGAGGCGGCGAGGGGCCGGGCGCAGCTGAGCAGTTCGAGGCTGATCTTCTTGGGCGCCGCCTGCTGGTGTTCGACGACAACCCAAACATCCGCACTCATCACAGCACCTTCGCTTCGTCCCGGAGAAACGCCACGATGGCCGCCACGGCCTGATTCACATCGCCTTCCACTATCCGGCCAGCCTTCCGCTTGGGCGGAGTAGCCAGCTGGACCAGCGCAGTCTTAGCCGTGACGCGCCCGGCCTCGCCCAGGCCGGTCCCGATGTCCCGGAGAGTCATCGTCTTGATGTCTTTGCGCTTGGCCTTCATGATCCCGGGGAGTGACGGGTAGCGCGGCTCGTTGAGGCTGCGCTCCACCGTCAGCACCGCCGGAAATGGTACCTGCAGCACCTCTACGCCGCCCTCGACCTCCCGGTGCACCACTGCGCCCGCCCCGGAGGCGTCGGCCTCAAGGTGCGCGATCGCCGTGGCCTGCGGAAGATCCAGGTACTCGGCGAGCGCCGGGCCAACCACGGCGGCATTGTCATCGGTGCTGAGCTTACCGCAGACGATGACGTCATGCGGAATCGCTTTGATCACAGCCGCCAGAACACGAGCGAGAGCGAGGTGGTCGGCGCCGTCCAGGGCGGGATCGGCCACCAGGATCGCCTCGTCGGCACCCATCGCCAGCCCGGTCCGCAGCGCCTCTTTCGCACGCTCCGGTCCCGCGCAGAGCAGTGTCACCGTTCCGCCGAACTGCTCCCGCAACCGGAGCCCGGCTTCCGTCGCGTGCTCGTCATAATAGTTCATGACCAGGTTCAACCCGGTCTCGTCGATGCCGCTGCCGTCCGGCTTGATGCGAATCGGCGCTTCTGTGTCAGGCACCTGCTTGACGCAGACGATGATGTTCATACGCCCACCGTGTCTTGGAGGATGTTCCGGGCGATCACCACCCGTTGAATCTCACTGGTCCCTTCATAGATTTCCGTGATCTTAGCGTCTCGGAAATACCGCTCCACCGGGTAGTCCGCGATGTACCCATATCCGCCGAGCATCTGAACGGCCTTGTGCGATGCCCACATCGCCGTCTCCGACGCAAATAGCTTCGCCATCGAGGCTTCCTTCGTGTACCGCACTCCCTGAGCCCGCAGATACGCGGCGCGGTACATGAGCAGCCGCGCGGCGTCGATCCGCGTGGCCATGTCGGCCAGCACCCACTGCACCGCCTGGAACTCCGCGATCGGGCGGCCGAACTGCCGCCGGCCCACCGCATACGCGGCCGTCTCTTCCAGCGCCGCACGCGCGATACCCACGGCCTGCGCCGCGATCCCCAGCCGCCCGCCGTCCAGGGTCGACAGCGCGATCTTCCCGCCCATCCCCGATTCACCGAGCAGATGGCCGGCGGGCACACGGCAGTCGTCAAACACGATCTCTGCAGTCGAAGAGCACTTGATGCCAAGCTTGTGTTCCACCTTCCCGACCGAGATTCCCGGAAAGCCCTTCTCCGCGATAAACGCGGACAGGCCACGGGCGCCGGGATCGGGGCCGGTGCGCGCGTAGACGATGCACACGTCGGCTTCGACGCCGTTGGTCACGAACGCCTTCGTGCCCCGAAGGATCCACTCGTCTCCCTGGCGCCGCGCGCTGGTCTGCAAGGACATGGCGTCCGACCCCGCGGACGGCTCCGTGAGACAGTAGCATCCCAGCGATGTACCCGAACTCAACGCCGGCAAGTATTGCCGCTTCTGCTCCTCGGTGCCGAAGCGTAGAATCGGCTCGCACACCAGGGAGTTGTTGACCGTAATGATCGCCTGCACGCCCGCCGAGACCCGGGCCAGCTCTTCCTGGGCGATCACGTAGCTGAGGGCGTCCATGCCCGCTCCGCCGTAGGCCTCGGGCACGGCCATCCCCATCAGGCCGAGTGCGGCCGCTTTCTGAATAATTCCGGCGGGAAACGTGGCGGAATGGTCGAGGGCCGCCGCGTGCGGGAGGATTTCGTTCATCGCGAACTCCCGCACCGCCGCCTGGACCATCCGGTGTTCGTCGGTCAATTGAAAGTTCATGCGGGGTCGCGCCTGGCATCTCTGTTCGTCCGCGCGGGGGACGTTCCCTCCGCGCCCGATCCGGCAGGAGACTCCTGCGCGCCGTGTAAAGACGTCTCGTGAAGGTCGCAATCACCGGCATCGGGACCGTTCCCCCGCGTCCGCTCTCACCCGACAGTTCCTACCGCGAACTCACGTTTGACGCGGCGACCCGCGCCTATGACGACGCGGGCATCACCCATCAGGACGTTGACAGTTTCGTCAGCGTCTGCGAGGATTTCCACGAGGGCACCAGCATCACCGACGAGTACACGCCTGATCAGCTCGGCGCGGTGCTCCGCCCGGTGCACACGGTGGCCGGAGACGGTCTCCAGGG
>JBIOWP010000008.1:0-2772 GCA_044868695.1 bacterium | reverse complement strand
ATCCTGCTCGACAGCTGGCTGGCCAGCCAGCTGACGGTCGCGCTCACGCAATACGGGCTCGTCGCTGGCGCGTTACCGTTGGCGCTGATCTCCAGCTCCGCGACACCGGTGTAGGCGTCGTAACCCGCGATCAGCTCCGAAATAGCCGCACTCTTCGTCATGTTCACCTCCTTTCGACATGGCCAGTCACCGCGCAAATATGGCGGTGTCGGCTGCCGGTTTTCCCCGGATTTCTCGTTAGCAGGCGACCTCGTAGGTGGCGCCGCTGACCGCGCTGGACACGGCTGAGACAGACAGCCTGCAGGCGTTGGAGCTGCGGATCGAGGCCACCACGGAGACGCAGACCCAACTCGTCGCCGGCGCACCGGCGGCGGCGCTGACGTTCAGTTCCTTGACGTCGGCGTAGGCGTCGTAGCCGGCGATCAGGTCCGTAATGGCAACGCTCTTCTTCACTCTTTCTCCTTTGTTTTGACGACTGAACTGGGTCCAGGGAGTGCGTATACTCACCCCCTGGAACCACTTCAGGCTGGATCGGTCGAAGCTCTAAAGAACAGGTGAGCTCAGATTCCGTGACGGGTCGTCAGGGTCAATGTTCGCCCCAACGAATGCGGACTTGATGGTGGGAATGAGGGGGTCTTTCCCGTCAGCGGTGTCCACTAGGACCTGCGCCAAAATGCTCGCTCGGTGCTGGCCGAAGCTCAGTCCTTCGAAGCCGGGGCGCCGGTCGCTCGGCTCCCATGCCATCGCGACGCCGGGGGCCTGCCGATCGGCGAACAGCGAGGTCTCCCAGCCGATGCCTGGCATGCCGCGGACCACGTCGGCGATGCCCTTGACGGCCTGCCGGGACTCCCGGTCCAGGTAGATCACCAGTGCGTCCCGACGCGGATACAACTTCTTGGATGAGAGCACCTTCGCCCGGTACGCTACCTGCCCCTGTTCCAGGTGCGCGAGCAGCCGTCCCCAGATCCTCGGTGCCTTGTCCCAGTCGGCGATATGCACGTACACCCGCAGCACCTCGCCGGACCGGTGCGGCCGGGTGCCATCGACGAGGAAGAATCCGGGTGAAAGCGCCGGGCGCTGTGCGGTGTTCATCACGGTGATCACGTCACCGGGGGTCAGGTCATCCTCGGTGCGGATCCGCTCCAGTGGCATCCAGACCCGGACCCCGGACAGTTCTACCAGGCGCTGTCGGCCAGCTTGGGTCTCCCGCTCCGCCGCGCACACCAGGGCTGGCGCGGCAGTTTCGCGGTGCGGCACAGCCCGGTCCAGCACCTGCTCGAACTCCTCGTCTCGAATCCGGTGCGGAAGTTGTTTGTCGCGCATGTCTTGCCCCGCGTGCAGGATCTCGTAGAGAGCGTCGGCAAGTAGGCGGCGCAGTTCCGGTGGGTTGTCCGCTTTGATGTCCCGGATGCCCACGACCGCGCTCAGCCGGTCCGGGGCCACGGTGACCTGCCGCACGGCCTCCAGCAGGACGGGTGAGATGGAATCGGCGGTCATCATGACTCCTCGAAACCCAAGGTCGCGGCGTATCTGTGCGGGTCCAGGAGCGCGCGGCGGCCGACGCCCGCAGCGGCCCGCTCGATTCCGGAAAGCCGGTGGCTGTTCGCCGCGCCGGCGAGCAGACGGTCCAGAAGGTGCCAGCCGGCGAAAGCAGTCCCGCGGACCGGCATGGCGTCGTCGATTTCTTTCCGAACCGACCGATAGCCGCGCCAGAAAGCGTGAACCACCGGGAGGAGCCTTTCCATTTTCTCGGCGCCGCGCCGCAGCACCTGTTCATGCGTCAGCTCGAGGTCGATGAAGGCCGAATCCGTGTCCCCGCGGCTCGTGACGATGTCCAGCACCGAGCGGTAAAGCCATTCACCGGCGAACGCACCCACATCGCGCGCCGGATCGGCGAGCCGAAACTCCTCCCAATCGGTTACGCGGATTCCGTCGCCAGAGGCGAGAATCTGATCGACCCGGAAATCGCAGTGTGCCGGGACCCGGGGGGCGACCGACTCCCAATCACGCAATTTCCGCAGCGCGGCGGCGAGGGCTGCGTCCTGCTGGATGAGCCGCCACGCCGACAGCTCGGCGAAGGTGAATCGATTGAAGATCTGCAGCGGCAGGCCCTGCAGCAGGGAGAGCTCCGGCAGCAGGGGAGCGGTTTGGTCGATGTACTCCCTGGTCTCCGGATCAGCGTCGTGCAGGGTGCCGATCACTTGGCCCAGCCGCTCCGCGAGGTTTTCGTCGAACTCCTCGTCGACCATGAGCCGGGCGCCGCTTTTGGCATCGTCGATGCTCTCAAATGCCACCAGACCGGCCTCCTGGTCAGAACCGAGGAACGCCGGGACGTACGGTGCGAATCCCGGGCTCTCGCCGAGGAAGCGCTCAAACGACAACAGCCGCGCCATTCGCTCCCGGACATCATCCGGGCTACCCACCAGCCGTTTGACGAATATCTTCCGGCCGCCCTCGGTGAGACCCATCCAGACGTCGTTGCGCCCGACGGGCGCCGACAGCGACTCGCGGATGAACGGCCCCATGCCCAGCTTCACCAAGAGCGCATCGACTGTGGGGAACCGGCTCAGGTCCACGGGTTGGAACTCGAATTCTTCTTTCTGCTTGGTGGCCTGCCGGGAGGATTCCTGATCCCCCGCTAAAGTGTCCAGCATCGCACGCTCCTTGCACGGAGGCCGCAAAGTCCGGTCCGCAATTGTTTCCAGCAGTCAACACCGAGCCCAGAACGGAATCGGTCAAACGTCGTCCTGAACACGGAAACGCGCATCAAAT
>JBIOWP010000007.1:0-28394 GCA_044868695.1 bacterium | reverse complement strand
AGCATGAGCCTCGGCGGGTGGGCGCTGGCCGCAGGAGCAGCGAGCGTGGTCGCCATTCTGGCGGGTGCCGGCCTCGTGGGGCCGGTCTTCGGGCTCGGCGTGAACGCAGGCCTGCTGCTGGGCATCGTGGGAGTCGTGCTCGGGATTCGAGGAATGCGGCGGGATCCCGCGCACCGGGGTGCGGCCATCGGCGGCCTCGTGTTGGGTGCGTTCTCGGTTCTCTTCCTCCTGATCTTCTAGCGTTTCTTGACCCCATCAGGTCGGGATGGCTATACTGTCGGTGGTTCCGCAGCGCGTGGGCCCTTAGCTCAGGTGGTGAGAGCGCACCCCTGATAAGGGTGAGGTCCGTGGTTCGAGTCCACGAGGGCCCACCACCCAATTGAAAGGCTGCCACAAGGCGGCCTAATCCTTTCTTCCCTCTCCCGTGCTAACCCGGTTATGGAGCATTTCCGAAAATTCATGGCACATTTTATGCTTCAGGGATACAACAAAAGGACCGAAAACGGCAGAGCCAGCCTTACGCCCTGGAGAGCATGTCGGCTGACCCTGCAGAGGCGTCTACTCGATGCAGGATGTATTCGCCTCCACAAGTCAGGGTTCGTGGGCAGCTCGCCAGCCTTTGCCTTCTCCCAGGAGGCAGCGCTGGACGAAGATTCTGTGTGCCTCCCTAGCCCTCATCCTCGTGATCGCCGTCGCCGCGCGAACACAGGGAGCGAACGCCGAGGCGTTTCCCACCGACGCGATCGGGCGGCTGATTACCGACGAGGAGCGTCAGTGCACCGCATTTATCATGCGCTCTGAGGAGCGCCGTGTCACAGGGCGCTTCAGCGGCAGCATCCTGGTATTTGAAAACTGGCTGGCGAGTGCCGGGCATTGTCTGGGACGACGGCACGTCTTTGTGCAGGGCACCCGGACGTACGAGACACGCGTCGTTGGATTTAGCTCGGAGGGCGTTCGGGGGTTCGATGTGATGGTGTTGTCGTTTGTCACCGAGCGCCGCCTGCCCGCGCTAGAACTCGCGTTCGGCGAATATCCGCAGGTCGGTGATCCACTCATGCTGATCGGATACGGAGCGAAGGCTTTGATGATGCGGGTGGGGCCGCTCCTTCGGTACGACGAGCGTGGGCGGATGGAGATCCATAGTTATGCCAGCCGTGGCAACAGCGGCGGGCCCGTTCTCCTCCCCGGCACGAGGCGGGTGGTCGGCATCGGTATCGAGACCACGCTGGATCAACCCGTTGGAGCTTCGTCTCTCTTTTGCATCATGGCTGGCTGCCCGGTGAAACCCCCCTACGTTGCCGCCCACATCGATCGGCTGAGAGGGATCGCTAACTTTCGCTAATCCTCCTACACTACCGCACCACTGTGATCCGGCCCTCCAGCTGAGGGTTGATCGTTTTTGCCCGCTGAACCGCCTCCATCACCGCGGTAGCCATCAGCGGCCCCCCGGCCGGGTTCACGAGGACCTGTCCGGTCGGCAGCATGTTGTAGCCGTCACCCCCACGGAGCATGAAGTCGTTCGTCGCCAGCGTGTATACCGCCGCGTCGTCCAACGGCCGGTCTCCCACCCGGACGTCGAGGAGGCGTGATCCCGCCGGCCGCGTCGGGTTGAACGAATAGCGGAGGCCGCTGACCTGCGGGAATCGCCCGCCGACGCGTTCCCAGTCGCTGACGCCGTTCTCCAGTGCCTGACGGATGGCCAGCCCCGGCACGGCCACTTTGACGACCACGTTGCCGAAGGGCAGCCAGGCGAACACGTCCTTGCGCGTAATCCGCCCGGCGGGGAAGACCGCGTTGGTGCGGATTCCGCCGCCGTTGGTCATCGCAAGATCGGCCTGGACGGCGGCGCGCATGACATCCGCGATGTAGTTGCCCAGGGCAGACTCCTGCTGCCGGACCACCGCATTGCGCGCGTCCAGCGAAACCGTCGTTTCGCCAATGACGACTTCCAGTTCCCGGCTCAGCTGGCTGGTGTACCGTTTGACCAGCGCCGCCATCGCCGGATCCGCCGGCGTCTGGTCGGTAATGGGGATGAGCTCGTGGCGTCCCGCGCGCGACCCATCCAGCGCCAGGCGGGTCACGCCCAGCCAGCGGGCGTCAGAGCCGGCCTTAGCGATCAGACGTCCGTCCACCGTCGCCGTCAGCGGGTCGTGATCATGGCCGCCGATCACCAGGTCGATCTCGGGAATTTGGCGCAGCAGCGCCTGATCGTCTGCCATATGCAGATGGGTCAGCGCAATGATTACCTGCGCGCCGTTGCGTCTGAGGATGGGGATCAGCGCACGCGCCACCGCCACCGGGTCGCCAAAGGTGGTGTTCCCCGGCGAGGAGGCCGCGACCGTCTCCTCCGTAATCAAGCCCATGATCCCGACACGCACGGCGCCGACGGTGAGGATGAGGTAGGGGCGGGTGCCGGGAAACGGCGTGAGCCCCGGCGCAAAGGCGTTGGAAACGACCCAGGGGAAGCGCGACTCGGCGACCCGCTTGGCCAGCTCGGCGGGGCCGTAGTCGAACTCGTGGTTGCCGAACGTGGCGGCGTTGACACCCAGCAGGTTCAGGCCGTCAATGAGCTGTGCGCCTTTGAAGATCGATGACTCGACCGACGGTGAAATGAGGTCTCCCGCGAACAGCAGCAGCGCACCCTCCCGCCGCCGGTACTCCACGACGACGGCGGCCAGCCGGTCCAACCCTCCCGCCTTCCCATTGTCCACGGCGGTCAGCTGGTAGTCGTCGTTGAAGTGCAGGATCGTGAGGACCTGCGGCTGCGCCGCCGCGGGCGCGAGCGCCAGCCACAGGACCAGCAGCAGCACAATCACGCCGCGTGCGCTACGGGATGTCATACCGGCGCCTCCCGTTCATCCTGAGCGGAGTAGATGGGCTTCACAGAAAGTTATCTCTTTCTTCCTGGTTTTCCCGCGTGCGGCCGGGGCCATACTCGGCAGCCGGCGCAAAACCTTGAGGGCGGTTTCGTCCCTCATTCCTCATCCCGTCCGCCGAACTGGTCCCAAAGTTGCTCCAATTATGAGCGGACACTGCGCCCCCCGGTGCGGGAGTGAACTTAGTGGGCAAGGGACCAATTCTGCATCTCTCGGTGAGGCGGGAGCGGCTGCGGGGCGGTAGGCGGCCGGCTCCGACGCTGCGCTTTGCATTTGTCGCGGGGCTCACCGCGCTGGCGCTGACCGCGAGCCTGTCTCCCCTCGCCGCGGCGGCCATCCGGGAATCGATTATCGACCGACAGGCTCACCAGGTGGCAGACCAGGTGGCCGGGCTCTCATCGGCACCGTTCACCCGCATCGAGTTCGATTACGGCCTCAATCCGAGCCGCCAGGCGTTCTTCGACGCCCTGTTCGCCGACCCGGAGCGTTCCAACCTGCTGCGGATCAGATTGTGGAACCGTTCCGGCATCCTGCTGTACAGCAACGACGACGCCGGCGTGGGCCGGTCGTTTCCCATGAGCAGCGGTCTCCGCGCCGCGCTCGACGGGTCTGTCGCCGTGGAACCGGCCGCCTCCAACCTGGGCCCATTTTCAGCTGAAACGATGTACCTCTCCCGCCAGGGCTACTTGCGCTACCTCGCGTTTCAGGAGAAGCAGGTCTGGGTCAACTCCTCCGGACGGCCGTCTTCGGCAGCCCGGGCTCGAAGCGAGCTCGCCGCGTCTGACCTCGATGGTGCGCAAAAAGGAGTGGTGCGCCTGTTCGTCCCGGTGACCCTCAAGGGATCGGCCGTTCCCACAGGGGCGTTCGAAGTCCTCTATGACTTCCGTCCCGCGGAGCGCCGGCTCGCGAAGATTCACCACACGGTCTGGGCGGTCGCCCCGGGCGGATTCTTCG
Source organism: bacterium (assembly GCA_044868695.1). GTDB lineage: Bacteria > Sysuimicrobiota > Sysuimicrobiia > Sysuimicrobiales > Kaftiobacteriaceae > JBIOWP01. Next base: position 24,564 of record JBIOWP010000007.1, on the reverse strand, counting down.
CGCTCTGCTTCGGTCTCTTCGCACTGATGCAGTTCACATCGTCGAGATCCCTGCAGGATGATAAGGGGCGGCGGGCGGCCCACCTGGGAACGTTCCGCGCGCTGGCGAGCGCTGTGGATGCCCGGGACTCCCGGACGGCCGACCATTCCGACCGCGTCGCTAACCATGCCGTCGCGATGGCGCGCCGGCTGGGCCTGTCATCTCAGACCATCGCAGAACTCGAGGTTGCCGCCGGGCTCCACGACATCGGGAAGATCGGCGTTCCAGATGACGTCTTGATGAAGCCGGGCCGTTTGACCTCAAGTCAGTGGGAGCTCATGCGGCAGCACGCCGTGGTCGGGAGCTCAATCCTGCGGTCCGCGCCCTTCAGCAAGGCGATCAAGGAAGCGGTGCGCCACGTCCACGAGTGGTGGGACGGTCATGGATATCCGGATGAGCTGAAAGGCGAACAGATCCCGTTGCTCGCCCGGATCCTCGCCGTCGCCGATGCGTTCGAGGCCATGACGTCCGACCGGCCGTATCGGCGCGCGCTCTCAGCGGACGAGGCCGTGGCGGAACTCCAGCGGATGCGCGGCGTGCAGTTCGACCCGGCGATCGTGGATGCATTCTGCGCGGGCGCGCAGCCGGCCGGCTCCACCCCGATCGAGACTGACGCCGGGCCTCACGCGAAAGCGCACTAGAAGGTCAAGGCCAGGTGCACCTCACCGCGCCTTCGCAAACGCGTCCCGCAACGCCCGGGCCATGTCGGCTGTGGCCTCAGGACCCTGGAAGCCATGCACCATCCCCGGGTAACGTTTGTGCGTTGTCGGTACGCCTTCGGCTTTGAGACGAGCCGCATAGGCTTCGCCCTCGTCTCGCAGGGGATCGCACTCCGCCGTGAGCACAAACGCCGGCGGCAGTCCTCGGAGGCTGGGGGCACGCAGCGGCGACGCGTGCGGATGCCGTCCGTCGCCCGGGGTGGGCAGGTAGTGCCGCCAGTACCACCGCATGGCATCCGCAGTCAACCCAAACCCCTCCGCGTTCTCACGGTAGGACGCCGTGTCAAAGTTGTAGTCGATCACGGGGACGATGAGCAGCTGGAATCGAATCGGCGGCGTGCCGCGCTCGCGCGCCACCAGCGCAGCCACCGCGGCGAGGTTGCCCCCGGCGCTGGTGCCGCTCACGGCCAGCCTCCCCGGATCCCCCTTGACGGCCGCCGCGTGCTGGCCTGCCCATGTCACGGCCGCGTATGCGTCCTCCGCCGCCGCGGGGAACTTGTGCTCAGGCGCGTGACGGTAGTTGACGGAAACGACGATGCAGCCGGCGGCGTTGGCGACCGTCCGGCAAAACTGGTCCACCGTGTCGAGATTGCCGACCACCCATCCGCCGCCATGGAAGTACAGGAGGATAGGGAGGGCTTCGTGGGCGTGTGGGGCATAAACGCGGATCGGAATCTCGCCACTCGGGCCTGGGATCACCCGGTCCTCTACACGGTCTACCGGCTCGCCGAGTCCCATTGCCCGCGCGACGCGGATCATTTGCGCGCGGGCATCGTCGACGGAAAGTTCGTTCACGGGCCGCACACCCAGGGCAGCGCGTTCGTCGAGGAAAGCCTTCGCAAGCGGGTGAAGCGGCATGGCACTGCCCCTTCCACGCAGTGCCGCGCCTTCCTGCCGTTACGGGGCCGGGGCGGTCTTGCCGAGGAGCTTGTGGATTGCGGAGTGATCCAGGTCGCCATCCCCGCGGTCCACTAGCATTTGATAGCGCTCGATGGCGCTCTGCAGGTGAGGCAGCCCAGCCGAGACCGCAGCGGCCAACGTCTCGGCCAGGCGCAGGTCTTTGAGTTGGGTCTTGGCCTTTCCTCCAGGCGCATACGCGCGCGCAATCATCCGGCTGCCGTGGACCTGCAGCACCTTGGAGTCGGCGAAGCCGCCGGCCAGGGCTTTCTGCACCATGCGCGGATCCAGCCCGACGTGTTCGGCGAGCGTGAGGGCTTCCGCGACGGCCTCGATCGTGAGCCCGACGATCAGCTGGTTCACGATCTTCATCAGGTGTCCATCGCCGGCCCCGCCGACCCGCACCACCCGGCCCAGCTTCTCAAGGATGGGCTTTGCGCGCGCGACATCGTCCTCCGACCCGCCGGCCATGATGGCGAGGCTGCCTTTGGCCGCGCCCTCGGGCCCGCCCGACACAGGCGCATCCACCCACCCGATTCCCCCAGCCGCGAGGCGTTTTGCATGCTCACGCGAGCGGGATGGATCCGAGGTGCCCATGTCGATGACCAGGCGGCCGGATCGAAGATGCGGCTCGAGCCGGGTGAGCACGGCGTCCACCGCGGCCGAGTCCGACAGCATCAGAATGGCGACCGACGCGCGGCCGGCCTCCTGAAGCGTTGCACACGGAGAAATGCCCTGCGTCAGATCCTCAGGCAGTGGCGAACGGTTCCAGCCCCTGACGTCGAGCCCCGCCCCCAGCAGCGTACGGGCGATAGGGCGGCCCATCAGGCCGAGGCCAAGCACGCAGACTGAGTCAGTCATGAAGTGGGCTCAGGGTCTGGGACCTACAGGATGGGAGTAGGGTGCGCCTGCAGGAACGCGTGCATCCCCTGTGCGATTGCCCATCCGATCGCCACCAGGATCGCGATCCAGACGACCCAGCTTCGCATTGGGTTCACCTCTTACCCATGCGTATTCCCGCGTTGAGGGGCCTCCAGCCGCCAACGCGAACCCGGAAGGGGCTAGGACGTCTGTCTCGCCGGTTCCTCCAGCGTCACCCCGTAGACCTCGCTGACTTTCTGCCGCAGATACGCCAGGTAGGGCTCCGGCGTCAGCTCGCTGCCGGTCGCGCGCCGGATAATCTCGCGCGGCAGGAACTTCCGGCCGTGCCGGTGCACGTGCTCGCGCAGCCAGCCCAGCAGCGTCGCGAACCGGCCGGCTCCGATGTCGTCGAGCAGCCCGGGGTGCGCCCGGCGGGCGGCCTCGAACAACTGTACCGAGATGACATTGCCGAGCGTGTACGTTGGGAAGTACCCGATGGATCCGCCCGACCAGTGAATGTCCTGCATCACGCCGTCCGCATCCGAAGGCGGTGTCAGCCCCAAGTATGCCTGCATCCGCTCCCGCCACGCGTCCGGCAGATCCGCCACGGCCAGCGAGCCGTCCAGAAGGCGCTTCTCGATCTCATACCGGAGCATGATGTGCAGGTTGTACGTGACCTCGTCCGCCTCGACGCGGATGAGCGATGGTTCGACGCGGTTAACCGCGCGGTAGAATGCGTCCGCTCCGACCCGCCGGAGCGCTGGGAATTGATCCTGGAGAATGGGGTAGTACTGCTGCCAGAACGCCCGGCTGCGGCCGACCAGGTTCTCCCACATCCGTGACTGTGATTCGTGCAGTCCCAGGCTCGCGCCGTGTCCGATGCACGTGCGGGTCAACGCGGCCGGGATGCCCTGTTCATACATGGCGTGCCCGGCTTCGTGGAAAATCGCGAAGATCGCCGAGGGCAGGTAGTTCCGCTGGTACCGGGTGGTGATCCGCACGTCATCCGGATGGAAGCTTGTCGCAAAGGGATGCGCCGAGTCATCCAGGCGACCGCGCGAGACGTCGAACCCAAACGCCTGGGCCACTTTCATGCCGAAGGCCCGCTGTTCGGCCGGGTCGAATTCCGCGTGCAAGAAGGCGTGCTCGACGGGCCGCCCGCGCTCGACGACGGTGCGCACGAGCGGCACCGTGACCTCCCGCAGCCGCATGAACAGCGCGTCGACCTCCCGGGACGTCATACCCGGCTCGTAGTGATCCAGCAGCGCATCATAGGGATGGTCCTGAAACCCCAGGTAGTCGGCCTCGCGCCGCGCAAATTCGACCATGTCCTGGAGAGCCGGACGGAAGGCGGCGAAGTCGTTCCGGCGGCGGGCCTCACGCCAGATGTGCGTGCTCAGCGACGCCGCCCGGGCCCGCGCAGCGACAAAGTCGACCGGGAGCTTGCTGAGGCGGTCATAGTCCCGCCGGGTCATGCGAATCAGGCCCGCCTCGTCCGAGTCGGGGTCCAACTGGTCCGCCACGGCCTCCGCGGCGGGCAGGAGCTCCCTTGTGCGGGCCGACACGAACAGATCGTGGGCCAGTCTCGTCAGCGTGCTCAGTTGTTCAGCCCGTCCTGCCGTACCTTTGGGAGGCATGTAGGTTTCCTGATCCCAGCGCAGGACGGCCGCCGCAGCCCGCAGATCGGCGATCGTGGCAATGTGCGCTTTGAGCGCGTGAACGGTTTCGGGGATCTGGCTCTTCGGCATGTTCACTCCTTCGACATTAGCTGATGCCCTCGACGACTTTCTCCATTTCAGCCGCGGTGTAGCAGCGCATCGTCAGCGTGCGCACGTTCCCCTGGCTCCCCATCCAGATCGCCAGCCGGCTGGCCGAGGCATCGTCGGGCGCGTCGAAGAGGGCGAGCGCGTCGTACGCCCCCATCGTCCACAGGGTCTCGCGCACTTTGATCTTAAACTTCTCCGCCTGGGCGCGGAACCTGTCGGCGCGCTTGGTCGACTCCTTGGCGGTTCGCACGCCCTGGTCCGTCCAGTTGAACAGCATGACGTATGTCGGCATCGCGTTCCCTCCCTGCCCGTGGGATAGAGGAGACTTCGCACCTCGCCCAGCGCTTCCTCTACAGAGGGACTGAGGGAGCCAGAATCTTCCGGTGGCGGACATCCCACACCCCACGCCCGGTCAGGCGGACCCATGGGAGGGAGTCGAACGTCAGGAACAGCAGGCTGAATATGGGGTCGCTGAAGCGATACCCGTGGTCACGCATTAGTGCGTTAAAGCGCCGGTTGGCGGCGGCGACCTCCGCCCAGGGCCGGAGGGAGAAGGCTCCCAATTCCAGCGGAAAGGAGAAGACTTCTTTGCCGCGCTCCATGACCACCAGCCCGCCGCCCAGAGCCGCGAGGCGCGCGAGCGCCGCGCCCATGTCGGCGGGGTGCTGGCCCAGGACGACGACGTCGAACCCGCTGCTGATCGTCGTCGCCAGCCCGCCCAGCCGGTCGGCCATCCCGATCACGCGCGACGTCGTGATCCACTGCCCACGGCGGTCGAGCAGCGCCGCATGCAGCGCGGTCGGCGGGACGTCCGCGGGGGACACCGGCTCAGTGATAACATCGCTAGTCAGCTTGATACCGGGAGAGGCCGGCCCGGCGGGCACGAGCGCAGGTGCCGGCGGCGTGGGAATGCGGAGCGGTTCGTAAACCGCGGCCCAGCGCGGCGCCTGGAACGGGGCGGTGAGCCGGTGGTCCGCGGCGACAACCTTGCCGTCCGCGACGACCAGCAGCGGCGTGGGATGGGCAAGATCCTGGATCACGTTGAGGTCGGCGCGTTTTCCGGCCGCGATCTCCCCGACGTCGTCGAACCCGAAATACTGCGCCGGGTTGACGGTTACCATCCGGAGCGCCTCGACCGGGGGCGTGCCGCCACGGATGGCCAGATCGAGGAGGTAGTCTAGGTACCCGTGCTCTTCAATGAACGCCGGCGTCGGGCCGTCGGCGGTCAGCATCACCCGGCCGGCGAGGACGTCGTCGTGAACCAGCGCCTTCAGTAATTCGGGGAGATCTGGCCGGATCGAACTGTGACGGAGCATGGCGACCAGTCCTGCGCGGAGCCGGTCCCGGATTTCGTCGGCCGTCACTGCCTCGTGGCAGGACGTGACCCCGGCGGCGGCCAGCGCGGCCAACCGCTCGTACGAGGCGCCCGCCGCGTGCCCTTCCACCCGCTTCCCGTCGGCCCGGGCGGCGCGGATCTTGGCGCGCAGGTCCTCGTCGCCCGCCACCACGTCGAACCAGCGGGTGACCTCACCGACCCCCGCGACACACGGCAGCTGCCACAAGGCGCGCAGGACGGGCAGCGAGAAGCGGTCGCCCGTCTCCGCAAACGATTGTGGATGGAGGCGGATCAGCCAGCGGAGTTTCACCGGCAGCGCCGCGAGTGTCTGGAGCAACTCCGCCAGCCGGTCCGGCCGCGCCAGGAGCATCAGGGGAAGGGAGTCCACCACAGCCGTCGTGGTCCCGCGGGCGGCGAGGACCTGCGCGAACTCCACCGGGTTGGCCAGGATGGCATGGCCGTGCGGCTCGATGTAGCCGGGGACGACGGTCCGGCCAGAGGCATCAATGACCGTGCGCGCCGCCGGGGCGATCGTCTCGTCAGGCCCGATCGCCACGATCCGGTCGCCGCGGATACCCACCGCGGCTCTGTGTGCGGCGCCGGTGCGAACGTCGATGACCTGGCCGCCCGCCACGCAGACGTCGACGGCCTCGGGTCTCATGGCCTTCAGCATAGCAGGACCCGATATGGGGCGAGAGAACTCCTATCAAACTTCCGGCCAGGGGGGTGGGGGAGATGGCGCAGGCGATTGCCTTGGTAATCTTTCACGATCACCGGGACTCCGCGGTCGAAGCCGACATCAAGCGGCTGCCCCCGGAAGTCATGAAGAACGTGCCGGGGGTGACGATTAAGACGCCGCCGAGACGTCTTCGCATCCTGTTCGGGGCCCGGCCCTATCACGTGCTGCTCGATCTGGAAGCGAAGGACGCCGACACGATCGTTCGGGCGCTCGAATATATAGAGGACCACTTCTCGCACGTTGACGGGTTCATGTAAACTGCGCCCGCAGCGCTTCGTCGGCTGCCGCCTCGGGTGTGAGGGCTTCGCCGTCGGTCCAGGCCGCTCGGAACACCTCCTCGCCCAGGGTTGAAAGCAGGCGGGCGGCGAGCTGTTCGAAGTCGTGCTGATCGGCCGACCGCCGCGATGACCCCAGCGCCGAGCGGATTGCGCCGGCCGCTGCCAGCAGCCGCGTGGCGTGAGCCGGCGGGGCCATTTGGGCGAGCCCTTCCAGGCATTCCGCCATCCCGCCCTTGTCCCCAAGCGCGCGCCGGATCGCCAGACTCTCGGCGAACTGCGCGGACGCCTCGGAGTGATTGTGCCGGCGCACGGCCACCTGGGCGAGCGCGGTGAGCGCGGCCGCCATGCCGTGCCGGTTTCCCAACTCCCGGCGGATCGAGAGGCTTTCCGAGAGCAACGCGTGCGCGGCAGCCAGATCGCCCTGCTCGCGGGCCACGAGGCCGAGGCCGACCAGGGTATTCGCCACACCCTGCTTGTCGCCGGACTGGCGCTGCAGCGCGAGACTTTCTTCCAGGAGCGGGCGGGCCGCGGCATAGTCGTCCTGATCACTGGCCAGCGTTCCAAGGAAGCTCAGGGCAAAGGCGATCCCGCGCGGATCTTTGATTTCCCGGAAGATCACTAGGCTATCCCGGCACCATGTGACCGCCTGATCGTACTGTCCGAGATGGTCGGCGACGATCGCGAGGTTGAGCAGCGACGAGGCGATGCTGTGCTGATCGCCGGCTTCTCGTCCATGGGCCAGGCTGGCCTCATGCAGCTCCCGCGCCGTCCGGAAGTCCCCCTGGTTGTACGTGATGTTGCCCAACACGTTAAGGATGATCGCCATGCCGCGGGCATCACCCAGTGCGCGATACAGCGCCAACCCTTCTTCCGCGAGCACCCGGGCCCGATGGTAGTCCCCCTGGAGCTGGACGAGCATCGCCGTCCGGCCCATCGCCTTGGCCCGCAGGGCGGGGGAGGCATCCGGACTCGCCGCCAGCGCGGCTTCCAGCCACCGGCGTCCCTCCGTCCAATGGCCCCGGACATGCCACAGGCGCTGCAGGGCGACCGCACTCCGTAGGGCGTCCTCGCCGTGTGCAGCAAATACCGTGGCCTCCAGGGCCGCGCGGATGTTATCGTGTTCCTGCTCCAACAGGTCCATCCAGGCGCGGTCATAGGCGTCCAGGTGAGGTTCCGCGCGCTCGATCACCCCGCGATACCAGACGCGGTGGCGGTCGCGGACGGCGACGTCCTCTCCGGCTGCCGCCAGCTTCTCACGCGCGTATTCACGAACCGTGTCAAGCAGCCGGTAGCGTGGAGCGATGCCGCTGTCGTCCACGAGAACCAGCGACTTATCCACCAGGCGGGCCAGCAGGTCAAGGATGTCCGCGCGGTCGACGCCGTCTCCGGCGCCGATGACCTCCGCGGCCTCCAGCGTGAGTCCTCCGGCAAAGACCGAAAGCCTGCGCAGGAGCGCCCGCTCCGGCTCGGAGAGGAGCTCGTAGCTCCAGTCCATTGTGGCCACAAGCGTCTGCTGACGAGGCAGCGCGGTGCGGCTGCCGGCGGTCAGCAGGCGGAACCGATCCCGCAGGCGTTCTGCGATCTGCGCCGTCGAGAGCACGGTCACGCGCGCCGCCGCCAGCTCAATCGCAAGCGGGATCCCATCCAGCGCCTGCACAATGCGGGCGATGTCCGCCGCAACGGCCGGGGCCGGGGACCATCCGGGATGGACGGACGACGCACGCTCTACGAAGAGACGCACGGCCTCGGTCTTGATCAACTCCTCCACGGCGAGGGGGCGGTGAGTTTCCGGCAGTGAGAGCGGAGGGACCAGGTAGACAGTTTCCCCCGGAACGTTCAGCCGCTCACGGCTGGTGGCGAGGATCGTCACCTGCGGCCCGGCCTGCAGCAGCGACTCGGCCATCTGGGCGCACGCGTCCACCAGGTGTTCGCAGTTGTCGAGGATGAGCAAGAGTCGCTTGGCGCGCAGCGACTCTGTCAGCGTAACAGCCAGCGGACGGCCGCTTTCCTCGCGCACCGCCAGTGCCGCCGCCACCGCAGACGGTATCAGAGCCGGGTTCGACAGCGGCGCCAGGTCCACGAGCCAGACCCCGTCGGAATAGATCTCCAGCAAGTCGGCGCCGACCTGAATCGCCAGGCGGGTTTTCCCCGACCCGCCGGACCCGCTGAGCGTGAGCAGGCGCGCGCCGGCCAGAAGGCGTTTAACTTCACCGGTCTCGCGCTCGCGTCCGATGAAGCTGGTGAGCTGCACGGGCAGATTGTGCGGTAGGACGCTCAGCGAGCGCAGCGGCGGGAGATCAGGTGGGAGGTGGGGATGGAGGACCTGGAAGATGCGCTCACTCCGGCGAAGGTCACGCAGGCGGTGCTCGCCCAGGTCCGCCAGCCCCATCCCGTCTGGGAGCGAGCCGGTGATCAGGGCGCAGGTCGCCTGCGACAACAGGACCTGTCCGCCGTGGCCGGCCGCGCAAATCCGGGCCGCCCGGTGCACGTCCACCCCGACGTAGGCGCCGCCGACGAGGACCGGTGAGCCGGTGTGCACTCCTATCCGGACGCGCACCCGGGCCTGCGACGGCCGCGCGTGCGCGGCCACCGCGGCCTGAATCGCCACCGCCGCGGTCACGGCATCACGGGCCTGAGCGAACGCGACAAAGAACGCGTCCCCCTGGGTGTCCATTTCCAGGCCGTGGTGGGCGCTGAAAATGACGCGGAGCAGGGCGCGGTGCGAGGCGATCAGGTCGCTGTAGACGCGATCCCCGAGGCGCTGGACGAGGTCCGTGGACCCCGCAATGTCCGTAAACAGGAACGTGACCGTTCCCGCTGGCAGGTGCTCCATGGACGGCCCTCCCCCATGGGCCGCGTGTGGGGCCGAGAGTTCGATGACTGGCGCCCTTGTCTCCTGCCACGTCACGCAGGCGAGGGTTGCCCGACCCCCTGGTCGTATACAGACGGCGAACCATGATCTGGAATCCCGAGATGGAAACGATGCCGCGCAGAGATCTCCAGGCGCTGCAGTTGCGCCGCCTGCAGCAGGTGGTCCAGCGCGTCTACGAGCAGGTGGCGTTCTACCGACGGCGGTGCGACGACGCTCGGGTGCGCCCCGACCAGATCAAGACGTTGGACGAACTGCCGCGGCTGCCGTTCACCCACAAGAGCGACTTCCGCGACACTTATCCCTTTGGTCTAGTCGCGGTGCCCGTGTCGCGGATGGTCCGCGTTCATGCCTCCTCTGGAACGACAGGCAAGCCGACCGTCGCCGGCTACACGGCCGCCGATATCCGCGTGTGGGCGGAAGTCTGCGCGCGCTGCCTGGCGGCGAGCGGCGCCGAGCCCGGCGACGTCTTTCAGAACGCCTACGGATACGGACTATTCACCGGGGGCCTGGGAATGCACTACGGCGCCGAGCTGATGGGGCTCGTCGTCGTGCCCGTCTCCGGCGGTAACACTGAGCGCCAGATCACGCTGCTGCAAGACTTCGGCGCCAAGATCATCGCCTGCACGCCATCGTACGCACTGACCCTGGCCGAAGCCTTGGCCGCGCGCGGAATTCGACCCGGATCGCTCCAGCTCCGATACGGGGTGCTGGGGGCGGAACCGTGGACCGAGGCGATGCGCGACGAGATCGAGCGCAAACTCGGCATCATCGCGCTGAACATCTACGGGCTGACTGAGGTCATCGGTCCTGGGGTTAGCAATGAGTGCGTGGAGGAGAAGGACGGCGCGCACATCTTCGAGGATCATTTTCTAGTGGAGGTCGTCAACCCGCAGACTGGAGATCCGGTTCTCCCCGGGGAGGCGGGTGAGCTCGTGTTCACGACTTTGACCAAAGAGGCGCTGCCGGTCATCCGGTACCGCACCGGCGACATCGCCTCGCTCGACCCTACCCCGTGCCGCTGCGGCCGCACGTGCGTCCGGATGTCGCGGGTGATGGGCCGGACGGACGACATGCTCATCATCCGCGGGGTGAACGTCTATCCAACACAGATTGAGGCGGCGCTCGTAGGTGTGGAAGAGCTCTCCCCACACTACCAGTTGGCCGTTACCCGCCAGCGCACGCTGGACGAGCTGGACATCTCCATTGAGGTGGGCGAAGGGTTCGCCAAGCAGCTGGGCGGAACGTTTAGCGGCGAAGAGCTGGAGGTCCGAGAGCTGGCGATGCGCTGCCAGCAAAAGGTGCTGGGTGTGCTGGGCATCACCGCCCATGTGACCCTCGTGCCGCCGGGCAGGCTGCCGCGATCTGAAGGCGGCAAACTGCGCCGCGTGGTCGATCAGCGCAAACTCTAGGTCCCGGGTCCCCTGGTTTCGTCTGGAGCGCCAATCTCCGCCCAGAAGGTCCTGGCCACCTGTAGGAACTCCTCTGGGCGCTCGCGCATCACATCGTGTCCCGTGCCGGCGAACTCGATCAGCCGGGCACGGGGCATCCGGGCAGCCATCTCACGCGTCTGATCAACCGGGGTGATAGGATCCTGTGCGCCGACGATGAGCAGGGTGGGCGCGGTGATCGCAGCGAGTTCCTCCGTAGAGAAATCCGGCCGGCAGTGATCTTCTTCTTGCCACCAGCGCAGCAGCGCCCGCACCCGCGCTTCGGATCCGTGCATGGCCAGCATCGCGGCCCACCAGGCCGGCTGCTCGTGCTGAATCCGCCGTGCATCCCAGAACGCGTCGCCGCGGGTCACGAGCCCGCGGATAGTGTAATGGCTGCCGATGAGCACTTGCGCGTCTACGCGGCGAGGGTGTCGCGTGATCAGGTAGAGAGCGACCGAAGCGCCCCCACTGAACGCCAGCACGTGGACGGTCGGGAGGGTGAGGTGATCCAGCAGCGCGGCCAGATCGTCGGCCATCTGCCGGAGGTCGAGCCGGTCATCAGGATTGCTGCTGTGACCGTGGCCGCGCAGGTCCGGACCAACGAGGCGGAACTGGCAGGAGAGGGGCCCCAGTGCTCCTCGAAACGCCGCGCCGAACGTGCTGCATGCGTTGTGGAGCATGAGCAGGGGGGGCCGGCCGGTGTCCCCAGCGACCTCATAGGTCAGCTCAAGAGAACCCGAGCGGAAATGGTGACTCACGAGGACCCGTGTCCACTCCCGCCGGCACTGCGGCCTCCCAAGTAGGCCGTCTGCACCGACGCATCGGCCAGCACGGCCGGCCCAGGCCCGTGCAGGACGATCCGGCCGGCTTCCATGACATAGGCGGTGTCGGCGATCTGGAGCGCCTGCCGCGCGTTCTGCTCAACGAGCAGCACGGTCATTCCCTGCGAGCGCAGCTCCGTGATCGCGCGGAACAACTCGCGTACCAGCAGCGGGGCGAGGCCGAGAGACGGTTCATCTAAGAGCAGCAGCCGCGGCCGGGCCATCAGTCCGCGGCCGATGGCCAGCATCTGTTGCTCGCCCCCACTTAGGGTGCCGGCAAGCTGCCGGTGGCGCGTGCCCAGACGCGGAAACAACGCGTAGACTCGCTCCAGGTCGGCGGCAATCGCAGTTCGGGGCTCGCGGCGGAAGCGCAGGTAGGCGCCGAGAAGCAGGTTGTCCAGAACGCGCATCGTCGCAAACACCTGCCGGCGTTCCGGCACGTGTGCCAGGCCAAGCGCAACGGTACGCTCTGCCGGCCAGCCGCCAATAGGCCGGCCGTCGAACACGACCTCGCCCGCCAGTGGTGGCAGGAGCCCGGAGACCACCCGCAGGAGCGTCGTCTTGCCCGCGCCGTTTGCGCCGATCACCGCCGCGATCTCGCCTGGCCGGACCACCAGAGAGACCCCGTACAGAACCGTGAGGCGGCCGTACCCGGCCTCCACGCTGCGCACCTCAAGAAGCATCGCCCACCCCCAGGTAGGCCGTGATCACCGCGATATTCGCCTGAATAGCCGCGGGGGGCCCCTCCGCGATCAGGACGCCACGATCGAGGACCGCCACTTCATCGGCTAGGTCCATCATCAGTGCCATGTCGTGCTCGACGAGGAAGACGGTCAGCCCCTCATCGCGGATCCTGCGGATCAGGGCGGCCGCCGCGGACTTCTCCGTCGCACTGAGCCCGGCCCCAGGCTCGTCCAGCAGCAGCAGCGTGGGCGACGCGGCCAGCGCGCGGGCGATCTCGACGATCCGCTGCAGGCCAAAGGGCAGGCTGTCTGCGCTCGCATCCGCCCATCGGTCTAGCCCGCACATGGCCAGGAGTCCTGCGGCCCGTCCGCGCATGACCACCTCCTCACGTCGCATCCGTGGGGTGCGAAAGGCGGCATCCAGCACGCTGCTGCGCATGTGTTGATGGCAGCCAACGAGCACGTTCTCCAGCACCGTCATCCCCGGAAAGATCTGGACGTTCTGAAAGGTGCGTACGATCCCTAACTCCGCGATCTGATAGGGTGGATGCCCCAGGATGGATCGTCCGCGAAACCTGATATCGCCGGCGCTTGGCGCGAGCACTCCGGCGACAAGATTGAACAGCGTGGTCTTGCCTGCCCCGTTGGGGCCGATCAGTCCTTTGATTTGACCGGGAACGACGGCCAGCGACACGTCGAGGAGCGCCTGAAGGCCATCAAAGGACTTCTTGAGGTGCTCGATGCGGAGAAGCGGTACGGCCGGCATCGGGATTACCTCGGTGCCGTCGGCGACACGCGGAACCAGCCGAGCCCCCGTCCAGTGATCCCCTGTGGCCAGAACCGCATGACCAGCACCAGCAGGATGCCGAACACGATCGGCGCGATCTCGCCCTTCACCTCGGGGAGTATCACCGGCACTTGCGTGTGAAGAATTTCCTTTAAGAGGAGGATCGTCAGGGCCCCAATGGGAGCGCCCCACACGTTCGTCATCCCACCGACGGCTGACATGACCACGAGTTCAAGCGACGGGACAAACCCGAACGTGGCCGGCACCACGGCTGCCTGAAAGTGCGCGTACAGGCTTCCGGCAAGCGAGGCCAGCATCGCGCTGAGGGCGAAGACCTCGGCCTTGTAGTACGGGACGGCAACGCCGAGGCTGTTGGCGGCCGGCTCGCTCCCGTGGATCGCACGTAGGGCCCGTCCGATTCGCGAGTGCAGAATGTTGATGCCCAGCGCGATGGCCGACAGCGCCACCGTCCAGACCAGAAGGAAGTAGCGGGGCGCCGGCCAGACCTCCAGCGTGGCGAGACGCAGGCGGCGGATGCCGAAGACCCCGTCAAATCCGCCGGTGAGATTTAGGTGGCTCAGGCCGAGGTTCTCCCGCAGCACGATAAAGACGACAACGCCCATCCCCAGCGTGGCCATGGCCAAGTAGTGGCCGCGCAGGCGCAGGATTGTCAAGCCAATCGGGTAGGCGACGGCACCGGCGAGCACCGCCCCGGATGGGATCAGGATCCAGGCCCACCACCACGCCTCGGCCAGCGCCGCCGGAATGCCCAACGCGCCGGCGCGGACTGTGAGGACCGCAGAGAAGAACGCGCCCATCCCGTAGAAGGCGGCTTGCCCGAGGGATACCTGCCCGGCAGCGCCCATCAGGAGGTTCAATCCCACCAGAATGATCGTGAAGATCCCCGCGCGTATGAGCAAGTCGAGCGTCAGGAGGCCGCGGGTAAGTCGAAACAGCGACCACCCACCTGGATGGATCGTCTCCAGCCCGCTGATGCCCAGTACAAGCAGAGCGGCCAGCAGAAGCCGAACGGCGTCTGCCGATAGGTGGCGCCGGAGCATCACCCGTCTCCCGAGGCCTCGGCGCCGGCGAATCCACCAGGTCGGATCAACAGCAGTAGGATGAGCACGACAAAGGCAAAGAGGTCTTTGAAGCCCGCGAGGGTCACGCCCGCCCACAGGTTCTCCAAGACGCCAAGGATCAGCCCGCCCAGCACGGCACCTTCGACACTGACGAGGCCGCCCATGATTGCCGCGACAAAGCCTTTCAGACCAATCTCCAAACCCATATCATACGTCGGCCTCGTCACCGGCGCCAGGACGACGCCCCCGAGCGCGCCAAGTACCGCGGCCAGAGCGAATGCCTGCGCCGCCATGCTGTCAACACGCACTCCCACCAGCTGCGCGGCCAACCGGTTCACCGCGCAGGCCCGCATGGCCTTCCCGGCCAGCGTGCGCTCGAAGAACAATGCCAGCAGCACAAGCGTGGCGGCCGTGGTGCCCCAAATCCACAGGCTCTGGGCGCGAACGAGCACGTCGGCGAGCGCGAAGGACCGGTCGGCCATCTGCATTGTGCTGAACGCCGGTAGCACGTAGGGTCGGGGGCCCCAGACTACAAGCGCCGCCCCCTGCAGCACCAGATAGGCGCCCACGGTGATGATGATCTTGGTCAACATCGTGGCCTGCCGGGCCGGATGCAGCGCGAGCCGGTGGATCCCCACACCAACCGCGGCCGTTAGCAGGACGGCCAGTAGCGCGGACAGCACAAGTCGAACCGGTGCCGGCAGCGGCCAGGACTGATCGTATAGGGTGATCGTGAGCATCGGTCCAAGCATCACGAACGCGCCTTGCGCAAAGTTAATGATGCCGGTGACCCGGTGCACCGCGACGAACCCGAGCGCCACGAGCGCGTAAATCGCGCCGGCCTGCAGACCGTCGACCAGGAGTTGCAGGTAGTCCATGAGACCAAATCCATGGCGGCGGCCGAGCAGAACCAGGGCGACCACGACCAGGCTGACCGCCGCACCCAGCCATGGCGGGCGCAGCCTCCGTGGGGTCACCTCCACTGCGCGCGCGGCAGAACGGTGAATACGCCGTCTTTCACCGTGACAAAGACGAAGTCTCGGTAATCGAAGCCAAGATGATCCTCGGCGCTCAGCGTGAAGAGTCCGTGCGTGCCGGGGAACTTCACGATCCTGGTCTCCAGCGCCTCGCGTACGCGCTCCCGCTGGCGGTCCAGCGGCAATCCGTCCGGGACGTTCCGCAGCGTGGTGAGGGTCCACTGCAGGGCGTCAAAGGCATGACCCGCGAACGTGCTGATCGGCTGGCCGCCTGTCGACGCCTGAAAGTCGCTGATGAACTGCAGATTCAGCCGCCGTACCGGGTCGGTGACGGGCAGTTGCGTAGCGACCAGGATCTTTCCGCATGGCATGACCGTCCCTTCGGCCGAAGCGCCGGCGGTCCGCACCAGATCCGGACTGCAGGCCCCGTGTCCGTGGATCACGCGCCGGCCGCGGACACGCTCGGCGACCGCCACGTTGATGAGCGCCGCGGCGGGCGGAATGGACCCGATCACAATCGCCTTGCAGCCGCTGACCCGCACTCGGGTCACCTGGGGAAATTCGGTCGCGGTCCGGTCGAACGCATCCCCATAGAGAATGCGGATGCCCGCAGGAGGAAAGATCGCCTGCGCGCTGGCGAAGGTATCCTGGCCGTACGCGGTGTTTTCGTAGAGGTGGCAGACGGTCGTCAGACCGGCGGCTGCCAGGAAGCCTGCCTGCGCCTGCGCCGAGTGCAGGTTCTCCGGCACCGGCTTGAAGATCCAAGGGCGCATCCGCCTGGTCTGCGGGTCCTCGATGATGCTCCTGGCCGAGGCCATCGAGACCATCGGGGTCTTTCCTTCGGTGGCGATGGGGACCATGGCCAGGCTTGGTCCGCTGAGGGTGCCTGCCACCAGCACCGCCACCTTCTCCTCCTCAACTAGACGGCGGGCGAGACTGGCCGCAGCATCCGCTTTGCTCTCGTCGTCGAAGATCAGGATCGTGACGTCGTGGCGCACGCCGTCAGGGCCGGCCACCCCGCCATCGGCCCGGAGCCGTTCCTGGACCATGCGGGCTACATCTCGTTCCGGCACGCCCAGGCTGGCCCCCGGTCCGGTAATCGACGCGATGAAGCCGACCTTGTAGGGGATGCCGGCGGCCGGGGCGGCCAAGACCGCGCCACCGGTCCATAGGGCCAATAGAGCAACGACCACCGTGACCGCAATCCGCTTGTGGCTTCTCATCGTGGGCCTCCTGCGTCCCGCGCACGCTCCGTGTGGAGTCTGTTCCCGTATTTCTCTCCTGTTCTCAGGTCTCCCGCTCCGTGGGCAGGAGGCATGCCTCGCCGGGCGAAGGCAGTCGCAGTAGAATTAACACCAGACGCGTACGATGAGGTCCCCGCTTGAGAGGATCGCTGGTACCCTTGATCACACCGTTCCACCGGGGCCAGATTGACGACTCCCGCGTCGTGGACCTGATCGAATGGCAGATCGACAGCGGCAGCCACGGTCTGGTGATCGCCGGGACTACCGGAGAGCCCGCCGCGCTGACGCTGGAGGAACGGGAGCATCTGTTCGATCTGGCGGTGCGGACGGTGCGGCGGCGAGTCCCGGTCATTGCCGGTACCGGCACTGACAATCATGCGGAGACCCTGCGACTAACCCGCGCGGCCAAGCGTGTGGGCGCCGATGCAGCGCTCGTCGTCGTGCCGTACTACACCCGCCCCACCCAGGAAGGGCTGTATCGTCACTTCCGCAGCATCGCCGACGACATCGATCTCCCCGTCATGATTTACAATATCCCCGGCCGTACGGCCGTGAATCTGGAGGCGCAGACGATCGCGCGGCTCGCCCGTGACTGTCGCAACATCATCGGGGTCAAAGAGGCGAACAAAGACTTCGAGCACGTCAACCGCGTGCTGCACCTGTGCGGCCGCAACTTCCTTGTGTACTCGGGCATCGAGGTGCTGTGCTTCCCGATGCTGGCGATCGGCGGCGCGGGGCACGTCAGCGCCACCGCCAACGTGCTGCCGCGTGAGGTGGCGCGCCTGTATGATCTTGCCGCCGCCGGACAGTGGGACGCCGCGCGTGACCTGCACTATCAGCTCCTGCCGATGAACGACGCCGCGTTCCTCGAGACCAATCCTGTGCCGGTGAAGACCGCGTTGGGATTGATGGGCAAGATCGATCCCGAGGTGCGGCTGCCGCTGGCGCCGATGTCTGTAGACCACACCCAGCAGCTCACACAAGTCATGGCCTCCTACGGGCTCCGTCCCCAGCCCGCGCGCACCTGAGATGCGGTGGGCGCGGTTTGCGATCGGCGACCGCGTGCTCGATGGCCGGTATGAACACGGGCGCCTCATCGACCCGTCAGGTCAGGTGTACGATCCGGCGGATGTGACGTGGCTGCCGCCGGTGATCCCGACGAAAGTCATCGGGTTCGCACTGACCTATGCCGACCACGCCGAAGAGCTGGGCGTGGCGCAGCCCGAGCAGCTGGCGGTTTTCTTCAAACCGCCAAGCGCGTTGATCGGCCATCGCGCGCCGGTCGTGTGCCCACCGGGTGCCACCAACATGCATTACGAAGTGGAGCTGGCAGTGGTCATCGGCCGGCGCTGCCGGCGGGTGAGGCCAGAAGAGGCGTATGACGTGATCCGCGGCTACACGATCGCCAACGACGTCACCCTGCGAGATTTCATCACCAACTTCTACCGCCCGCCGGTGAAGGCGAAAGGGTGGGACACCTTCGGACCGCTGGGCCCGTACCTGGCGGAAGGTGAAATCGACGATCCGCACCGGCTGGAGCTGCGCGCGTTCGTGAACGGTGAACTGCGCCAGCGGGGGAACACCGCCATGCTGGCCTACTCGATCCCTGAGCTCGTGGCGTTTCTGACCGAGTTCATGACGCTGGAATCCGGGGATGTGATTCTCACGGGCACGCCTCGGGGCATCTCTCCGGTGCGCCCGGGGGACGTCATGCGCGTGGAAATCGACGGTCTCGGCGCGCTGGAGAATCCGGTCATCAGCGAGACGCCGGCACCGTCATAAGGGGGATTTCCACCATGCCCGCCCGCACAGGCCAGGAGTTCATCCAGGGGCTGCGCGAGCAGCCGCGGGAGATCTGGGTCGGCGGGGAACGCGTCGCCGATGTGACGACGCATCCCGCCCTCAAGAACGTCATCCGCAGTATGGCCGCGCTTTACGACCTGCAGCACGACCCCACGCTGCGGGACGACATGATGTTTGTCTCCCCCAGCAGCGGCCAGCCCGTCGGAATGTCGTTTCTCGTCCCCCGAACGCGAGAGGACCTGGCCAGGGTCCGCCGGATGATGAAGGTGTGGGCAGACTACTCCGGCGGGATGCTGGGACGGTCGCCGGACTACCTGAACCGCGCGGTCACGGCGTTCGCGGCTGCGGCGCCATACTGCGGGGAAAACGACCCGCGGTTCGCCGACAACGTCGGCCGGTACTACGAAGCTGTCCGCGAACGCGACCTCTGTCTCACGCACACGCTCATCAACCCGCAGGCCAATCGATCCACCGGCCCGGCTGGACAGGCCGACCCCCACCTCGCCGCCGCCGTCGTGCGCGAAACGGATGCGGGCGTGGTGATCCGGGGCGCCAGAATGCTCGCCACACTGCCGGTGGCCGACGAGATCATGGTGTTTCCCTCGACGTTGCTGAAAGGACAGGACGAGGACCGACCCTACGCGTTTGCATTTGCGCTCCCCTGCGGCGCTCCAGGGTTGAAGTTCGTCTGCCGGGAGACCTTCGATCCGGGCGGGCCGCCGCACGACCACCCGCTGTCCAGCCGCTTCGAGGAGATGGACGCGGTAGTCATCTTCGACGATGTGCTGGTGCCCTGGGAACGGATCTTCCTGCTGCGGGACGTCGAGCGATGCAACAAGGCATTTGCGGCGACCGGCGCTGTGGCGCATATGGCACATCAGGTCGTGACGAAGAACATCGCGAAAACGGAGTTCATGCTGGGGATCGCCTCCCTGATGGTAGAGGCCATCGCCGTCGAGCAGTTCCAGCACGTGCAGAGCAAGATTGCGGAGATCATCTACTATCTGGAGGCCATGCGGGCGTTTGCCCGCGCCAGCGAGGCGGACGCTGCGGCGAACCCGTGGGGCGTGATGACGCCCTCCTGGCCCCCTCTGGACGCCGCCCGCAACATGTTCACGTGGATGTACCCGCGGATGGTCGAGATCCTGCAGTTGCTGGGAGCGAGCGGCATGATGGCCCGCCCGACCCAGGCGGACCTGGAGAGTCCGCTGCGGCCGGTCATCGAGAAATACTTCCAGGCAGCGCGCTCGGATGCGGTCGACCGGATCAGACTGTTCCGGCTGGCCTGGGATACCGCGCTGAGCAGCTTCGGCTCCCGGCAGGTCATCTACGAGCGGTTCTTCTTCGGCGATCCCGTGCGCATGGAGATGGCCACGTTCGCCTCCTATGACCGTCGGCCGTACATGGACCGCGTGCGCCAGTTTCTGGCGCGCGACGCGGGGCGGGCAACCGTCGCGGCCTCGGGCGGCGCTGGCGTGCTGCCGGAGGAGGAGCGTCCGTGAAGGCCGGCGAGGCCGGCGCCGACATCCTGCGGCTGGGACACGTCGAGTACCGCGTGACCGACCTGGGGCGGGCGCGGGCATTCTATGTCGATCTCCTCGGGTTTGTGGAAACGGGTCGCGACCGCACGCGACTGTACCTGCGCGGACTGGAGGAGCGTGATCATCACAGCCTGGTGCTGCGCCGGGCCTCCGCGCCAGGCGTGTCTCATTTTGCCTTCCGCGTCGCGGCGCCCGACGACCTGGAGCGCCTCCATCACCGGTGCGCGGGGCGGGGCCTCCCGACTCGCTGGATCGAGGCCGGTGAAGAGGAAGGGCAGGGGAGGGCCCTGCGAGCGCAGGATCCGGCGGGACTGCCGGTCGAGTTCTACCATGAAATCGCCTGGGTGGAACGCCACCTGCAGCGGTTCGACCTCTACCGGGGTCCCCACATCATGCGCATCGATCACGTGAACGTCCAGGTTCCCGATGCACAGGCCTCCTACGAGTGGTACACACGGGAGTGGGGATTCTGGTGCTCGGAGTACACGGAGACGGACGACCGCCCGCCGCAGCTGTGGGCCGCGTGGCTGCATCGCAAGCAGAACGTCCACGACATCGCGTTAATGAACGGGTTCGGTCCCCGGCTCCACCACGCCGGGTTTTGGGTGTCCGACGCGCTGGCCGTGCTGCGGGCCTGCGACATCCTGGCGGCCGCCGGGCGCCAGGAGGCCATCGAGCGCGGGCCCGGACGGCACGGCCTGTCCAACGCGCTGTTTGTCTACGTGCGTGATGATGACCGAAACCGGATTGAACTCTACACCGGCGACTATCTGGTCGCCGATCCGGACTGGCAGCCGATCCGCTGGAGCATCAATGACCCTCGCCGGGCGACGTTCTGGGGTCACGTGCCGCCCCAATCCTGGTTTGACGAAGCCTCGTTGGTCGAATCGATCCTCGACGGCTCCCTGGTCGAGCCGACCCCACCGCGCTTGCGCGACCGGCCGACCTTTGTGACCTAACTGGCGGGCACCGGGTGTGGGCCCCCGGACCTCAACCGACCGGGCCTTGGGCTTCGCCGCGCCGGGCGGCCAGGTCATAGGACAGCAGCGCAGCGTAGATGGCCCGGCACACCGGCGTGGCGATGCCGTACCGCAGGCCCAGCCGGACCGTCGTGCCCGGGAGCGCATCCAGCTCCATCCGCCGTCCCCGCACCAGGTCGTTATACAGCGACGAGTAGCTGGTCGGGTCCAGGGATTCTGCCGCCTGTTTCACCCGCTCGCGTTCGCCTTCGGGGATGGGGACGCCGTGCGCGCGCCCGACCCCGGCGGCTTCAGAGGCCACGTCGAGGTACATCTCCATCGTTTGCGGCGTCTGCCGGATCGCTCCCACCGGCAGGCGCGTAAGTGCCGTCATCCCGCCCTGCGCGGTGATGAAGAGGTACTTCTCCCACATTGCGACCAGCACGCGCGGGGACAGCTCCACAGGCACCCCGGTCTCCGACAACGCCTGTTCGATGGCCCGCGCGCGGGGGGTCGCCCCTCCGTCGAGTTCTCCGAAGACCACGCGCCGGCTGCCCCCGGTGTGCCGGACGACCCCCGGAGAGGTGATCGACGTGAAGATGTAGCATGCGCCGCCCATGACGTGCTCGCGTCCCACGCGCTCACTCAGGTGGTCGACGTTGTCCACCCCGTTTTGGAGCGTGAGCACGACGGTACGATCACTTAGAAGTGGGGGCAGCAGCGCTGCCGCGGCAAGCGTATCGTAGGATTTCACGGAGAAGAGTGCGAGGTCCACTGGCCCGGCGTCCTGCGGCCGGTCGGTCGCGTGCACGCGCAGCGTCACCGGTTCGGAGAGGAGGACGGATTCCAGGCGCAGCCCGTGGTCGCGAAGCGCCGCGAGATGTGCGCCGCGTGCCAGGAACACGACCTCGTGCCCACGCTGCTGGAGGAGGGCGCCGTAGTACCCGCCGATACCCCCGGCACCGATCACGGCAATCTTCATGGAGGACTCCCTTTCCCCGATGTCTGAGCAGGAGGCGTCCTAGGGTACAAGAATACTAGAGCCCACGCAATCCTGTCCAAGGAGTTCTGTGGTGGCATCGATCTCACGAATTCGCGTCGCGGCGAGCCTGCTGGCGGTCGTCGCCATGCTCATCGCCGTGCCGGCCGCGCGGTCCAACTCGACCCGTTCCTTGCTGGGCGTCGGGTACTACGTCGATTTCGATCCCAACTCCTGGACGGCCGTCCGGACTGAAGCCCACCGCCTGAGCTGGGTCATCACCACCAATTATGTGCTGGCCGATGCCACCGGGCGTCTCGCGGGGGCCGACGATCCGCGGATCATCGCCCTCGTCCGCAGCCGCGGGAGCCGCGTTCACTTCCGGGTGGCCAATCTCGTTGCAGATGCGTACAGCGCGGAGCTGGCCCACGCCGTCTTGACGATGCCCGCCGCGTCACTTCGCGCCATCGCCGGCATTCTTCAGGTGATGCGTGGACAGGCATACGACGGCGTCGTGCTCGACTTCCAGAACGTCGCCTCCCGGGACCGGCAGGCCCTGAGCAGGTTTGTCACCGATCTTGCGGTCCAGTTGCACGACCACGGGCGTCCGCTCACGGTGGTGGTTCCGGCGAAGGCGCGAGAGGCCACCGGGACGACAACCGACGCCTATGACCTCGCCGCCCTCGGTCGTGCCGCGGACTGGGTCATCGTGCGCACGTATGGCGAGTA
The DNA here is from genome assembly GCA_044868695.1 of bacterium. Lineage (GTDB taxonomy): Bacteria > Sysuimicrobiota > Sysuimicrobiia > Sysuimicrobiales > Kaftiobacteriaceae > JBIOWP01. Next base: position 2,022 of record JBIOWP010000007.1, on the reverse strand, counting down.
CCGGTCCGCGGGACCTGTGGGACCGATTGCGCCGCTGCCGTGGGTTGAGCAAGCGCTGGCCTTTACCACTGCGCGGGTGCCGTCCTCGCAGGTGTTCCTCGGGATCGGGCTGTTCGGCTATGACTGGCCCCGGGATGGGACGGGAGAGAGTATCTCGATGCGGGAAGCTCTCGGCCGCGCGCGCCGCGGAGGTGCTCCTGTCCAGTGGGACGAGCAAGCGGAGACACCGTACTTCACCCTCTTCGGCCGCACGGTGCACTTCGAGAACGCGGCCAGCATCGAACGGAAACTGTCACTGGCCTCGCGCTACGGGCTCGCCGGCGCCGCCTTCTGGCGGATGGGAAGCGAGACGCCGGATGTGTGGTCAACGGCCAGCGCCTTCCTCCGGCCTCTGGAACGGGCCGCGGCATCGTCGACTCGCTGACCGGTTACGTCACCGTCCCCGGCGCGCGCCTCTACTATGAGGCCGCGGGTCACGGTCCCGCGCTCCTGCTGATTCACGCCGGAGTCGCCGACTGTCGGATGTGGGACGAGCAATTGCCCGTGTTTGCCCGCCACTTCCGGGTCGTCCGCTACGACACCCGCGCGTTTGGGAAGTCCGTCACCGAGGACGTCCAATTCTCCAACAGGCAGGACATCGCGGACCTCCTGGACCACCTGGGGATCGAGCGCACTGCCGTCATCGGTGTTTCTCGAGGCGGATCGATCGCCATCGACTTCACGCTCGAGTTTCCCCGCCGCGTGACCGCGCTCATCCCGGTGGCGTCCGGGCTGGGCGGCGCCGGCGGTGGTGCCGGCACACCTGACGTTGAGAAACAGATGTTTGCGGAGATGGAGCGTCTGGAGGAGTCCAAGAACTTTCCTGCCCTGGCCGATCTCGAGGTCCGGATGTGGGTGGATGGGCCGGGGCAGCCGGAGAGCCGGGTCGCCCCGGCGATCCGCAGGCGGGTGAGAGAGATGATTCTAAACACGTACAAGGTCCACACCGTGGAGGGGAAGCCGGTGGTTCTCAATCCGCCGGCGGCTGGACGGCTGGGGGAGATCAAGGTCCCGACGCTGGTCGTGGCGGGCGACTTCGACACCTCAGGGGTGCTGCGCGCCACGGACCTGATTGTGCAGGGGATCCGGGGCGCCCGGAAGGTCGTCGTCCCTGGGACCGCGCACATGCTCACGCTGGAAAAGCCGGCGGAATTTACCCGCTTGATTGTCGAGTTCCTACAGCAGTCCGCGGCATAGTCTCTGTGAAGCTGTACACGCCCGTTCTGGCGGCACTCTTAGTCTTCGTGCTGCTCCCGCTCCCCCAGGCTGGGGGCCAGCCACTCACGCAGGCGCTCGTCACGCGAATCATTGACGGGGACACGTTCGATGCCGTTGTCAACGGAAGGGGCGATCGCGTGAGACCGATCGGTGTCGACGCGCCCGAGACGATCGGCAAAGCGGAGTTTTACGGGCGGGAGGCCACGCAGTTCGCCCGTCGCAGGCTGTCCGGCAAGACCGTGTGGCTGGAGCGCGATGTGGTTGCGATGGACCAATACGGCCGGCTCCTGGCGTACGTGTGGCTTGAACCGCCGGTCTCACGCACGCCGGGGGAGATCCAGGCCAAGATGTTCAACGCGATGCTGCTTGCGGAAGGGTACGCCCAGATGCTGACCATCCCGCCGAACGTGCGCTATGTTGATGTCTTCCGAGTCCTCCAGGCGGAGGCGCGCCGGCAAGGGAAGGGCCTTTGGGGACCGACACCATTCGTACCGGCTGCCCCGTCCGCGACCCAGACACGATGTGACCCGTCCTATCCCGACATCTGCATCCCGCCACCACCTCCGGATCTTGACTGTGGCGACATCCCTCACCGCCGGTTCCGGGTGCTGCCCCCGGATCCCCATCGGTTCGACCTGGACAGGGACGGGATCGGATGCGAAACCTAACCTCCTCGCGACTCTAGCGTCCCGCCCAGGTACCTGGCACCGGGGTACCTGGCACCGGGGTACCTGGCACCGGGGTACCTGGCACCAGGGTACCTGG
>JBIOWP010000006.1:0-20459 GCA_044868695.1 bacterium | reverse complement strand
TGGCAATCGAACCGGAGATGCCCGGCAGGGCCCCGCCGATGATGCCCCAGGCCACGCCCAGCAGCATCATCAGCAGGGACACCGGATGCAGCGCAATCGCGGCTCCCAGCGCGAACCGCTCAAGCATCGGGGCCCTCCTTCCCTGGTTCCCTCGTTCCCTTGTTCCCGCAGTTCATCGTCCCAGCGGTCCCATCGGCAGCAGCACGTGGAGCGCACGTCCAAACACGAGATAGAGTGTGGCCGTCACGCCGAGCGCTGTCCCGACCAGCGACGGCCAGCGGCGCAGGCCGAGCAGCCAGATGACCGTCCCGAGCATCAGCGGGGTCGCCAGCAGGAATCCTGCGCTGGGGAGCAGGAGGGCGTAGGCAGCGAGCAGCACCAGCACGGCGGCGAAGACCCGGGAGCGCACGGCGGGCGGGCGGGATGGATCGGACCGTCCCATCACCGCCCGCACCACGAGCGTCGCGGCCAGCACCGCCAGCGCCAGCGCCAGGAGCCGCGGAAAGAACGCCGGGCCGAGGCGGTCGGAGGCGAATCCGCGCGTAATCGCAAAGGACTGCTCGAAATAGACGACGGCAAAGACCAGCAGCGCCAGGCCGATCAGCAAATCCGCCCGCCTCATGGCATCCCCTATTTGATGACCCCGATCTCCTTCATGTACCGGCGGAGCGTCTGGTTCATCTTGTGCAGGTAGGCCTTGTACTGGGTGTGCTCCATGTACGCCGGCAGCAGGTACACGGACGTGTAGTACGCCCGGTACGCCGGGCGGTCGAGCGCCTGCTTCACCGTCTGCTCCCAGTAGGTGACGGCCGCGGGATCCATGCCCTTCGGGCCGAGCAGACCGCGGAACTTCTCGACGACAATGGGCACGCCCTGCTCCGTCGCCGTTGGGATCATCGTCCCGGTCAGACGCTGCGCGGTGAACGAGTTGACGACGCGCACCTGGCCCGCCTGCACTTGAGAAGCCACTTCCGCATACTCTCCCACGCCGAGGTCCACATGGCCGCCGAGCACGGCGAGCAGCAGGTCGCCGCCGCCCTCGAACGTCACCGGCTGCACCTGGATCTTCGCCACCTTCTGGATCTGGTGGGCAATCATGTGCTCCACCGACCCCGGTGTCGCGGCCCCGAAGCGGATCGTGCCCGGTCGTTCCTTCGCCGTGGTGACGATATCCACGAGTGTCTTCCACGGGGAGTCCGCCTTGACGTAGAGGATCATCGGATCGAAGAACACGTTCACTACCGGCTCCAGGTCGAGGAACGAGTGGGGCGTATTGGTGAGGATCGGCGTCTGCAGCAGCGTGGGTGTGCTGCCGTAGAGAATGTAGCCGTCCTTCGGGCTGGTCGCGACATACGACACCGCTCTAGCGGAGGCTCCGCCGCTGCGGTTCTCGATGACGACGGCCACGTTGACGATGCCTTCCAGATTCTTCGCCAGGTTGCGGAGGAAGATGTCCCCTCCGGCGCCCACGCTGCTGTGGGTCACCAACGTGATGGGTTTAGTGGGGTAGGCCCCCTGTCCGAAGGCGCCGGCGCCGACCACCAGGACGATCGCCAGTGCCACTGCCGCAATGCGTGCATGCACGTTCATCTGTCTCCCCCTCTCTGTGTGTGCATGGCGTCAGACACCTTTCGCAAACAGCGGATCTCCCGCATCGAGCACGGTCCGCTCATCCAGGATGACCGTCGGCTGCAACAGGATGATATCCAGGTGGATCGCGCTGTCGACCGTGCCGCCCAGGCTGAGGTTGTCGCCCAGCGCGGCATGCGCCTGGCCCAACCGCTTCTTCACCTCCCGGCTCTTGGGGATCAGCCGGCAGGCCGGATTGGTACCCAGCGCGAGCTCCGCGGCGAAGTTGCGGCCGCCGGGATCCTTGCGTTCCAAGATCTCGGACAGCGCGCGGGCCTGCGTTCCGCCGTCCACGCGTACGATCCGACCCCCGCGGATCTCCATCCGGAACGGCTCGGTGACCTGTCCGATCTTTTCGATCAGGTACGGATTGACGAGGGCGCCTTCGGTCGTGCCCTCCAGCGGGGCGATGGCCGCCTCCCCGTCGGGCAGGCCTGAAAACTCTCCCCGCCCGCGCGCAAACCCCGACAGGCCGAACGCCGGCCGGCCGGTCAGGTCCATGCGCAGATCCGTCCCTTCCGGGGTCGTCACGCGCGCGGTGCGGGCGGCGGTCAGCAGGGCCACGCCGGCCCGGGTGATGCGATCGACCTCGTTGTAGTCGGCGGTCATGCCGCCGCGCACCATCATCTCTTCATCCACCTCGCGGATGTTGCACACTCGCGCGCCGGCCCGCAGCGCCTCCCGCTCCGCGTTGGTGTGCGTCATCGAGTGCGAGGTCTGCACGATGATGGCGTCCGCTTCGCGCATCGCCGCGGCGACGGCGCCCGGCGGCTCCTCGCCGCCCATGTCGCGTGCGGGCATCGTCACCACGACGGCCTGCAGGCCATACTGCGCCGCGGTCGTGGTCAGCAGGTCCGTGATCGACCGCGGACGCTCGAAGTCCGTCACGATGACCAGCCGCTCCCCGGGACGCACGGCCAGCACCTGCTCCATGATGCGCCGGGCAGTCGGGGCCATGGGGGCGTTCCCGCGGTTCATCGTTCCCTCCGCGCGGCCACGAGCTGAGCGCGGGCCGCGGCCCAGGCGTGCATGATGTGCTGCTCCAGCAGTTTGCGCGCGCGGTCGTCGTTCCCGCGCTCGATGAGCCGCACGATGGCCCGGTGCTCGGCGATCGACCGCGGCCGGCGGCCTGGGTAGGAGAGCGACTCCACCCGCAGGAGCACGATGCGGTCCCGCAGGTTGGCAATCATCGCCTGCAGCAGGCTGTTGCCGCAGCCGGCCGCCAACTCGTCGTGGAACGCGTTGTTGGCCGCCAGCACAGCGGCGGGGTTGCGGCGGGCCAGGGCCCGGGCCGCCTGCCGGATCGAGTCGCGCAGCCGCGCGATCGCCTCCGGCCCCGCCCGCTGCGCGAACAGCGCCACCGCCTGCCCTTCGAGCGCGGCGCGTGTCTCGTAGAGCGCGCGGGCATCGTCCACCGTGGGCAGCGTGACCACCGGCCCCCGGTAGGGGATCGTGGTCACCAGCCCTTCCAGCTCGAGCTTGCGCAGAGCCTCCCGGATCGGCGTCCGGCTGACACCCATGCGCTCCACCAGCTCTCGCTCCCGCAGCCGCTGGCCGGGCTCGAACCGGCCGGCCAGGATGGCCTCGCGCAGCTTGCGCAGGACCCGGTCGCGGGCCGGGATGTTGTCTGCGACCAGCAGGTCGGCGGTCCTCACGGGGCACGTCCGGTGAGCAGCGGCATCAGCTCCGCCGCGCGCACGGCATCGCGGATCGCCCACAATCTCGCCAGGGCCTGCTCCGCCTGGCCGCCGGGCATCACCAGCGCGGCGCAGTCCATGAATTTCTCCCTGAGATCGTCGCGCGACATCGGCTTGCGCGGGTGGCCCTTGGCTTTGTCGGCGTAGCCCGAGAGGCGGCGGCCGTCCTTCAATGTGATGTCCACCTTCATGCGCATCTCGTTGTAGCCCAGCGCCTCGATCTCCGGATCCACGTGGACGCGGACCCGCTCCATCAGGGCGCGCGTGCGCGGCTCGGCGACCTTGGCGTCCACGAACTGCGCGATACCGGCCCGGCGCTCCAGGACGCCGATGGCCATCTGAAACTGCAGGCTGAACTTCCCTTCCAGCGCGGTCGTCGGGCGCGTGTGGATGAGGGCGTTGGGGACGTGGGAGTTCACGCCGACGTCGATACGCTCGACCTGCTCGGCCGTCACGTTGTGCTCACGCACCAGTTCCAGCAGCACGTCCTGCGCGGGGTGCGACAGCGACCCCGACGGGTACGGTTTGATGGAGATGCCGGGCTCGACGAAGAAATACGGCGCGCCCAGCTTGCCCTCGATTTTGGACGGATCGAACCCGCCGGCGGCCGCGCGGTAGAACCCCCGTTTGGCCTCCAGGATGTCCTTCGCGGCGGTCCAGCCGGGCCGCGCCAGCAGCACGGCAAACAGCCCGTTCTCCGCGGCGCGGCCCGCGTGAAACGGTTTGGTCATCGTCCCGAAGTTCTCGCGCAGCCCGGCGCCCATGCTGGCCGTGAGGCCAAAGGCGCGCAGCAGCTGATCGAGGTCGCACCCAGTCAACCGCGCGGCCGCGGCCGCCGCCCCGAACCCGCCCATCGTCGCCGTCGAGTGGAATCCGTCGCGGTAGTGGCGGGGATCAATCGCGTCCGCCACACGGCACGCGACCTCCACGCCGACGATGTAAGCGTCCAGCAGCGCGGCCCCGGACGCCCCGGTGCCCTCCGCGGCCGCCAGCGCAGCGGCCAGGACCGGAACGGTCGGGTGTGTCAGCAGGCCGTAGACGCTGTGGGGATCGGTCGCGAGCTGGGTGTCGTCATAGTCCATCGCGTGCCCGGCGGTCCCATTCGCCCACGCCGCCTGCTGCAGCGGTGCCCGCAGGGTCGAGCCCAGGACTGTGGCCTGCGGCCGCCCGCCGGTCTCGCGCAGATGCGCGCGCACCAGGGTGCCGCTCTGCTCGGTCGAGCCGGCCAGCATGACCGCGATCCCATCGACGAGGTGGTTCATGGCGAGAGACCGCACTGGGTCCGGGATGGCGCGGGTGTCCAGCACGAAGCGGGCAAGCTGCTCAGTGACGCCCAACGACGGCAACCTCCGGCAGGATTGTATACAGTATTCACGCACAGGGTTGGAATTCCTATGCCGGCCATGGGATACTGTGGCACGTGACGCGCCTGGCGGTGGTGATCGGCGATCCGACCGGCATCGGTCCTGAAGTGACCGCGAAGGCGCTGGCCGCGGCCCAGGGCCTCGAGGTCCTGCTCGTCGGCGACCTGCAGGTCTGGGAGGACACGCGGCGGCTGACCGGGGTCTCGCTGCCGGCGGCGCCGGCCGGTCGGCCCGCGCCGGTGGGCGCCTCCGTGGCGTTCGCGCATCTGCCGCCGGCCGATCGCACCTGGCGGCCCGGAGCGATGAGCCCGGCGGCTGGCAAAGCGGCCGCGGGATGGCTGGAAGCGGCGGTCTGCCTGGCCCTCGACGGCATCGTGGATGGCATCGTCTTCGCCCCGTTGAACAAGCAGGCCATCATCCGCGCCGGCTACCAGGTACGGGACGAGTACGAGTTGTGCGCCGCGCTGGCCGGCATCCGCGAGCACGACGAAATGAACGTCATCCCGCACCCCGCGCGCGCGGACACCCTGCTGTGGGTCGCCCGCGCCACGTCGCACGTCGCCTTACGCGACGTCGCCGCGGCCCTGAGCCGCGATCTCGTCCTGCGCACGATCCGGATGGCGCATCAGGCGGCCTCCGGCGCGGGCGAGGCCGCCCCGCGCATCGGCGTCGCCGCGCTCAACCCCCACGCCGGTGAAGGCGGCCTGCTGGGAGATGAAGAGCAGCGGATCATCGAACCCGCCATCCGCGCCGCGGCGGGAGAGGGCCTTCAGGTGTCCGGCCCGCACCCGGCAGATCACATCTTCCGTCTGGCCCGCGCCGGCCAGTTCGACGTGGTCGTGTCCATGTACCATGACCAGGCGCAGATCGCCACCAAGCTGCTGGGGTTCGACCAGGGTGTCTCGGTAGGCGTCGGCTATCCGTTCGTCATGACGACGCCGTCGCACGGCACCGCGTTCGACATCGCCGGCAAAGGGATCGCCGATGCCGGCCCCATGCGGCAGGCCCTCGCGGTCGCGGAACGGCTGGCGTCACGCCACAGGAGACCACGGTGACGGCTCGAAGGCTCCCCGCGGGATGAGCGAGCAGTCCGCGCTGGAAGAAGCCTGGCGAGGGTATCTGACCGGGACCCACCCACTACTCAAGCGGGAGCGGCGCATTTTCCGCCTGCTGCCGTCCTCCCCCCGGTGCAAGCTGTGCAACTCCCCGTTTCGCGGCATCGGCGGGGTGCTGATGCGGATGATCGGTAAGCAGCGCTCCCCCAAGAATCCCAACTACTGCAACATGTGCAACACGACCCTGCGGCGCTCCCAGGGCGGTGCCGAAGTCCCGCTGTCCCTGCTCTTCGCCGACGTCCGCGGCTCCACGACGCTGGCTGAGCGCATGACGCCGTCCGAATTCACGCAGCTGCTGAATCGTTTCTACCACGCGGCCAACCACGTCCTCATCGACTCCGACGCGTTGGTGGACAAGCTGGTGGGCGACGAGGTGATCGGACTTTACCCGCCGTATCTGCCCGACCATCCGGCGCGGGCGATCCGCGCCGCCCGCGAGTTGCTGCTCGCCACCGGCCACGGCGCCCCGGGAGGACCATGGCTCCCGATCGGCGCGGGCGTGCACACCGGCATTGCCTTTGTCGGCATCGTGGGGTCAGAAGAAACCGTTTACGACCTCACTGCGCTTGGCGACACCGTGAACATCACCGCGCGGCTGGCTTCCCTAGCCGGGGCTGGGGAAATCCTCATCTCAAATGCCGCTCACGACGCCGCTGGCCTCGATCTCGGGCCGCTTGAATCCCGCCGGTTGCAGTTGAAGGGCCGGGCAGAACCGGTCGATGTCCGTGTGCTTCGCGTCGATGTTTACGCGTCCGGTCATCGGGGTCAGACCCCTTCGTAGATTGGCCCGTCCCCTCCTCCTTTTTGGCAGGAGCCTCACGCCCTATAACGAACATCAGTTCGTATAACTGACAGGGAGGCCAGAATGACACTCAGGCAGATTCTCGACCGCCTGCGGATCGACCCTACCTACGCCGGTCGCATCACGGCCTGGCGGGACCTCCCGGCCAAGCCAGCAAGTTTCGCGCCGTTCCCGGACGCCGTGCGCCCCGACCTGGCCGGCGCGCTACGGCGGCGCGGAATCGAGGCGTTGTACGCTCATCAGGCCGAGGCCTTCGAGGCGGTCCGCGGGGGCCGGAATCTCGTCGTCGTCACTCCGACCGCCAGCGGCAAGACTCTGTGTTACAATCTGCCGGTCCTCAGCCGGATCCTCGAAGAACCCGGCGCCCGCGCGCTCTACCTCTTTCCAACCAAGGCGCTGTCCGCCGACCAGGTGGACGAACTGCAGCACCTTGTGACCGCGCTTCGCACCGACATCAAGACCTTCACATATGACGGCGACACCCCGGCCTCGGCCCGGCGGGCGATCCGCGCCGCGGGCCACGTCGTCGTCACCAACCCGGACATGCTGCACACCGCGATTCTGCCCCACCACACGAAATGGCTGCGGCTGTTCGAGAACCTGCGCTACGTGGTGATCGATGAGCTCCACCAGTACCGCGGCGTCTTCGGGAGCCACGTGGCCAACGTCATCCGGCGGCTGCAGCGCATCTGCGGATTTTACGGCAGCACTCCCCAGTTCATCTGCACGAGCGCCACGATCGGCAACCCGCAAGAGCACGCGGAGCGACTCATCGGAGCCCCCATCACGCTCATCGACCGCTCCGGAGCCCCGGCCGGCGAGAAAGTGATCGCCTTCATCAACCCGCCGGTCGTGAGCCGCGAGCTTGGGGTCCGCCGGGATACCTTGATGGAAGCGCGTGACCTGGCTTCCGAGTTGATCCGGACCGAGATCCAGACCATCGTCTTCGGCCGCAGCCGGCTGGCCGCGGAACTGCTCGCGACGTATCTGAAAGACCTTGCCGCGAAGCACGACCGCGACCCGGAGATGGTCCGCGGCTATCGCGCCGGCTACCTGCCTACGGAGCGGCGGGCGATCGAGCGGGGGCTGCGCGACGGCGAGATCCGCGCCGTGGCGGCTACCAACGCGCTGGAGCTGGGGATCGACATCGGGCAGCTCTCTGCCGCGATCCTCGCCGGCTACCCCGGCACGATCGCCTCGACCTGGCAGCAGATGGGCCGCGCCGGCCGCACCAGCGACCTCTCCGCCGCGTTCCTGGTTGCGACCAGCGATCCGCTGGATCAGTACCTGATGACCCACCCGGAGTATTTCTTCGAGCACTCGCCGGAGCACGCGCTGATCAACCCCGACAACCTGCTCGTGCTGACCAGCCACCTGAAGTGCGCGGCGTTCGAGCTGCCGCTCCCTCACGACGAACCGTTTGGCACAATGGTCCCTGCCGAGATCATGCACCACCTGCAGTCGCAGCGCATCGTGCACGACGACGGCGCCCGCTGGCACTACGTGGCCGAACGCTTCCCCGCGGAAGAGATCAGCCTGCGGGCGACCTCGACCGAGAACGTGGTCATCATCGACGAAACCGATCCCTCCCCCCGCGTCGTGGGCGAAGTGGACCTGGCCTCGGCCCCGGCACTGGTGCACGAGCACGCGATCTACATGCACCTGAGCCAGCAGTTTCACGTGGAGCGGCTGGATTGGGAACAGCGCAAGGCCTACGTGAAGCGTGTCGAAGTCGACTACTACACTGACGCGGAGATCGCGGTTGGGATCGCCGTGCTCAAGGAAGATGCGTCCGCCGGCGACTCCCTCCCCCGCGCGCACGGCGACGTCGCCGTCACCTACCGGCCGACGATTTTCAAGAAGCTCAAACTGTTCACGCAGGAGAACATCGGCTGGGGCCGGATCACCCTGCCGGAGACGACGATCCATACGACGGCCGCCTGGTGGACGCTCCCCGACGCCATCGCCGGGTCCCCGCACTCCCTTCCCTGGTCGAACGACCGCCTCCAGGGCGCTCTTGCTGCCCTCTCCCACGCGCTGCACAACATCGCGCCGTTGTACCTGATGTGCGATCCCAACGATCTGGGCCGCGTCTACGAAATCCGCTCCCCGCACACCGGCCGGCCGACGATCTACCTGTACGAGCGCGTGCCGGGCGGTGTCGGGCAGGCCGAGCGGCTGTTCCGCCTGCACGACGATCTCCTGCTCGCCGCCTCCGACCTGGTCTCCCACTGCGGGTGCGAGTGGGGCTGCCCGTCCTGTGTGGGACCGGTGCTGGAGGTGGGAAGCACCGGAAAGGCAGACTGCCTCGCACTTTTGAGGGCTGCTCTCGCGCCTGCGGTCCCCGCATGAGTGGTTTCGAAATCCGCACCCGTTCCTGGCCACTGGACCGTGTCCACGGACTGCGCGCGCTGGCCGACGCCGTCGAGCTCGGCCGTGCGGCGGGTCCGGACGGCAACGCCGTCGCGTGGCTCGATACCGAGACCACCGGCCTCGCCGGCGGCACCGGCACCTATGTGTTCCTCATCGGCATCGCGTCCGTCGACGGCGGCTGCGTTTCCCTCACCCAGTACTTCCTCCGCGATCTGGGGGCGGAGCCCGGCATGCTGGAGGCGGTCGGCGGTCACCTCCGCCGTTTCAACGCGCTCGTGACCTTCAACGGCAGCCGCTTCGATCTGCCCCTGCTGCAGACGCGGTTTCTCCTCTGCCGCATGCGCGCAGCCCTCGAGAGCGAATCCCACCTCGATGTGATGACCCTGGCGCGCCGCCTCTGGCACCGCCGCCTGGGGGGCTACAGCATGGCGCTGCTGGAACAGATGATCCTGAAGGTCGAGCGCTTCGTCGACGTCCCGGGTTGGATGATCCCCTCACTCTATGTGCAGTTTCTCCACACCGGCGATCTCGACGTGCTCGAGCCGGTCTTCGCCCACAACGCACAGGATATTCTCTCGCTCGTTGCGCTGCACGGGCTGGCGGGTGAAGTGCTGGCGCGCCCTGACCAGACCCCGGTGATCGTGGACTGGTTCGGCCTGGGCCGGCTGCTGGATGCGCGGGGGAACGCCGGCACCGCCGCCGGCTGTTACCGTCTGGCCCTCGCTGACGAGCGAGAGCCGGGCGTGCGGCGCCGCGCCGTCACTGCGCTCGCGCGCCACTACCGGCTGAGCGGACAGCTCGATCTCGTGCTCGACCTCTGGCATCGGGAAGTGCAGACGCGGATCCTGCCGCCCTGGCAGCCGCTGGAACGGCTGGCGATGATGTGGGAGTGGGAACTGCGCGATCCCCGGCGGGCCCTGACACTCACCACCCAGGCCCTTGCCTCGCTCAACGGCGACGGCGCGCTCCACGCTCGGCGCCTGACCCACCGGAGGGAGCGGCTGCTGCGGAAAACGAGTAAGATGTCATCAGAGAGTCATGGCTGATGCCTTCTCCGCCCAATTCATCCGCGGCACCATCGATGTCAACCGCACCATCAAGGACGAACTGACCGCCGCGATCCAGACGCAGTCCAAGCGGCGGCGTATCTCCGTCACCGACCTGGTGAACCCGCGGAAGACGTTCTTCGCCCGCACCCATCCCGAGATCCAGCCCGGTCCCGACCGCACCCAGGCGATGATGGCCGGCACCGGGTTCCACAACGAGTTCGAACGCGCGGTCTCCACCGAGGAGTTCGCCGAGCAGCTCGTGGAGTTCGAGGGCATCATCGGCAAGATCGACATCTACGAAGACACTCCTGTCGAGTTGAAGACGACGCGCTCCATTCGCCAGGGGACTGACGCCATCTACCCGCACTACGTGGACCAGCTGGGCATGTACGCGGTCATGACCGGGCGCGGCGCCGGCCACCTGCTCATCTACGGGCGGGGCGAGTTCGGGCGGCCGCCAGAGCTGCGGGCGTATCGCCTGCACTTCGGCGACGCACCCGCGATCCGCACCGAAATGATCCGCCGCCGCGACCTCCTCGCCAGAGCGTTGGATACCGGGGATCCCGCCGGCCTGCCCCGGTGCACCTGGTTCGGCCGCTGCGAATACGAAGAAATCTGCGGCTGCGGGACGGTCACCGCGGAACTGGGCCGCATCGTCCCGGAGTCGAGTGTGCGCATCGAGCGCGACCCACGGCTGGAGGCGCTGTTCGGCGGCAAGCTGGGCGATGAGACCGCCCGGGCCCAGGGCTTCAAGTTCTTCCATCTCGTCTTCCCCCGGAAGGCGGCCTTCGGCCTGCTCGACGAGGCTGACGAAGCGCCCAGCACTCCACAGGAGCGCCTGGGGCAGATGGAACGCCGGGGGTTCTTCCGCGCGCTGGACGAGGTGATCTACCGGAGTGACCCGCGCGCGTTTCGCAGTGTCCCGGTGCGGCTTGGGACACTCGCGGACCGCGTGCGCCTGTACAAGGACATCCCGACGATCCTGAAGTCGACGCGGGCGCGTGACTTCATCGAGCGCAAGCGGCTGCCTGCCGAGCGCCCCTGGAATCTGGACACCCTGGCGTTCCAGTGCGCGCTGTCCGGCATCGAGAAGGGGCGGTTCGTCCTCTACTACGAAGCCCTGCCCGAGGACAAGTTCATGGTCTACGAGATGACGTTCGCTGACTTAGCGGCCATCCGCGAGGAAGCCGAGCGCCGCCTGCATCTGCTGGACTCGGGCGCGCCGCCGGCCGAACTCCCGGCTTGCCCGGCGTGGATGGCGAAGCTGTGCCCCTACCGGGACCGCTGCGGCTGCGGCGACGCAGCCTGATCGCCGGCCAGCGACTCGACCTCCTCCGGCGAAAACCCCAGCTCCTTCAGCACGCTGCGCGTGTGTTCCCCCAGCATGGGCGGCGCCTGCCGGAGCGCGCCCGGAGTCCCGCTCATCTTGATCGGAATCCCCACGGTCCGGATCGTTCCCGCCTCAGGATGGCGCATCTCGACCACCATTTGATTGTGCGCCACCTGCGGGTCCGCCAGCGCCTCGGCCAGCGTGTTCACCCGGACGCACAGGATATCGAAGGCCTCCAGCGCTGCCACGGCGTCCGCGGTCGTCCGCGCCGCGAACTCCCGGCGGAACCGCGCCTGCAGGTCGTCCCGGTGGGCGACCTGCGCCTCATGGGTGGCGTAGCGCGGATCGGCGGACAGGTCTTCGATGCCGAGTCCCCGGCAGATCTCCTGCAGCGGGTTGGGTTTGAACGCGCCGACCATCACGATGTAGCCGTCACGCGTCGCAAACGTTCCGGACAGCGGCATCGCGCCCCAGTTCAGCTCCTGCCCCAGGCTGAGCCAGACCGTGGCCTCCTGCAGCTGCATCGCCAGCATGGCATCGAGGAGGGAGACGTGGACGACCTGCCCCTGCCCGGTGCGCTCGCGCGCCAGCAGGGCCAGCAGGATCGCCTGGACCAGCATCATGCCGGCGGTAAAATCTGCGATCGGCGTGGCGCACGGCTCAGGCGCCGCGGTCGGATCGGGGCGCCGCGCGGCGATGCCGCTGATCGCCTGCGCCAGCACATCCTGTCCCCCCTTGTCGCGATAGGGACCCGACGGCCCGTATCCACTGCCGCCGGCGTAAATCAGCAGCGGGTTGATCGCGTGCAGGTGGTCGGGGCCGAAGCCCAGGCGCTCCATCACGCCGGGACGGAAGTTGTGCACGAGCACGTCGGCGCGCTTGACCAGACGGTAGACGGCTTCGCCGCCCAGCGGCGTGCGGATGTCGATCGCGACGCTGCGCTTGTTCCGGTTCAGCCCCCAGAACACGGCGCTCTCCCCGCTGGGCGCCTTCATGAACAGCCGCGCGGGGTCGCCCGCACCAGGCCGCTCGATCTTGATCACATCGGCCCCGAAATCTCCGAGCACCTGCGTGCAGCACGGTCCCAATTCAATCTGCGTGAAGTCCAGCACCGTGACGCCGGCCAGCGCTGCCGTCCGGCCTACCGGCCCGTCCATCGTGGCGACCTCCTCTCGCGAAATGCCTGCACACCTTCGTCTTGATCCGCAGACTCCAGCGCCCGTGCCATCGCCGGCGGCACGAACGCCACCGCTTCATCCAGCGGCCTTCCCAGCGCTCCCATCGCCGCCTGTTTCGTTCCCTGGACCGACAGCGGGGCGCCTTCCAGAATCGTCTCCGCCCAGCGGCGTGAGGCGGCAGGCAGATCCGCCAGCGGCACGATTTCATTCACGAGCCCGATGCGCCACGCGTCGGCCGCCGTGATGCGCCGCCCGGAGAGGAGCATTCCCATCGCGACTTTCAGCGGCACGTGGCGCACCAGCCGGTGCATCCCGCCGTCCAGGGCCATCCGGCCCACCCGGGGTTCGGGAAACCCGAATTCCGCCTGCTCGCTGGCCACGATGATGTCGCAGGCCAGCGCGAGCTCGAATCCGCCGCCGACCGCGACGCCGTTGACGGCCGCGACGATCGGTTTGCTCATCCCGAAGCGCAGCGCCAGGCCGCCGATGCCCCGGGGGTGCCGCCCCGCAAGAAAAGCGGTCCCCGCCGGCTCTGAGGAATCTTTCATGTCGTAGCCGGCGCAGAACGCCCGGTCGCCGGCGCCGGTCAGAATGGCCACCCGCAGGTCAGGATCCGCCTCATAGGCCGTCCACACTCCGTCGAGCTCGTCGGTGGCGGCGCGGTGCAGCGCATTCCGAACGTCCGGACGGTTCAGGGTCACCGTCAGCATGTGGCCGTCGCGCTCCACCCGGCAGAATTGTGTCATGCCGTCCCCCCGATGGGCGCGAGCGTCCCCAGGTTAACCCCGGCGGCCCGGAGCCGGCGCTGCAGCGCCGGTACGTCGACGCGGCGCGGCGGAACGCCCGACTCCAGCGACAGCGCCGCCGCGATACCGGCTGCCTCCCCCATCACCATCACCGGTGGAATCTCCCGGCTGATGCGCTGCGCCTCCGGCGTCGCCGAATAGCACCGGCCGGCCGCGAGCAGCCCGTCGATGCTGCGCGGGATCAGGCTGCGGTACGGCGTGTAGTAGTTGCGGCCGCGGGCGACCACGTCGGGGAAGCGCCTGCCTTCCAGGATGTCGTCCTTGGTGACGACATATTCCCCGTCGAGCAGCCGCGTCTGCCGCACGCCGACCTGCGGCGCCGCGTCCAGGATGTAGGCCTGACGGAAACCCGGCAACTGCTCGCGGACGAACGCGAGGACCTTCATGAAGCGCCGGCGGCCTTCGAACTCGACGTAGGTGAGATCGTCCACAGACAGCCCGTCCAGTCCCGGAATGTGCGGGCAGTTGCACCACACGACACCCGGCCGCGGCGTCAGGAGCCACCACATGTCCCAGGAACCGCCCAGGATCTGTTTGACCTGTCCGTCCAGCGCGCGCGCGGCGTCCGGATGGTCGCGCTCAAACTGGATCGCCGCGTCCGTGTCTACGCCCGCGAGGCGGTGGACCAGCGTGATGATGTATGACCCCTTCGCCGTGGGCGCGTTCGTATGGCCGAACACGTCGCCGTCACCGGTCGCATCGATGACCACCCGGCCCAGGATCGCCTGGCGCCCGGCTTTCGTCTCCGCGATGATCCCTCGGACCGCGCCGTCTTCGACGATCGTCTGCGCGCACCACGAGTGGAAGCGGACGCGGACGCCGGCCTCCGCCACCATCTCGTGCGACGCCTGCTTCCAGCCTTCCGGATCAAACGACGCGGCATACACGATGGGCTTGGGAGCACCCTTCGCATAGATGTCCTCGAACCCCCAGCGCACCCAGCGGCTGCGTACCGTCGTGTCGCTACGGAAGCAGTCCTCCCGCGGAGGGGCGACGCACGCGCCGATCCGCTGCATGCGGTCGATGATTTCCAGCGCCTGCCCGCCGACGGTCACCTCCCCCTCGCCGCACATGTCGTCAAGGACGAGCACCATGCCGCCGGACGCGAGCCCGCCGAGATACCCGTACCGCTCGACCAGCGTGACCTCGGCCCCTGCGCGCGCGGCGGCCACGGCCGCGGCCTGCCCCGCCGGCCCGCCGCCGACCACGAGCACGTCGCTCTCCGCGGCCACCGGCGTCTGGCGGTCGGGCTCCCGGATCGTCCGCGTCACTGCTTCCACCGGACCACCGCCCACTCCAGGATGCTGACCAGGAAGAAGAGGGACAGCGCGAGCGCCGAGGCCACGACCATCGAGGCGTACAGCAGCGCCGTGCGAAAGTCGTAGGTCGTCAGCACGATGAGATAGCCCAGCCCCTTGTTGGTCCCGATCCACTCGGCGACGATCGCGCCCAGCACGCAGGACGTCGACGCGATCCGCAGCGCGGAAAACAGGTATGGCAGCGACGACGGCCACCGCACGTACCGGAACCCTTCGGTCCGCGTGGCGGACAGCACGTGCATCAACTCCATCGCCTGGGGATCCGCGGACTCCAGCCCCTCGACCATGTTGACCAGCGTCGGGAAATAGGTGATGAGCGCCGCGATGGCCACCTTGGGCGCATAGCCGTTGCCCAGCATCAGCACGAGGATGGGGCTGATGGCGACGATCGGCAGCGTGCGGACCGCGACGGCGACCGGATACAGCGACCGCTGCAGCGTCCGGTTGTACACGAACGCGATCGCCGTGAGAATCGCGAGCGAGTTGCCCAGTGCAAACCCGCCGAGGCTCTCAAAGATCGTCGGGATCGCGTTTTCAACGAGCCGGGCGCGCTCGCGGACCAGCGCCGCGCCGACGGCGGCCGGGCGCGGGATCACAAACGCGGGAAGCTCCAAAACGCGCACCACGACATCCCACAGCACGACCACGGTCACGACCGCGACCAGCGGAATCACCAAGCGGCGCAACAGGGTCCGCGAGGCGGTGGCGCGCGCCTCGGCCACCGCGCGCTCGGAGACGTCCGCCGGCGGGGCGGTGACCGCGGCGCGCATCATGACCCTCCCACGGCGAGGGCGCGCCGGACCGCGGCGGTGTAGCGTGAGAACTCGGGCGTGTCTTTGAGCGACTGCCGCCGGGGCGACGGCAGATCGATCGGGATCTCTTCGACGATCCGCCCCGGTCGCGGCGAGAGCACGAGGACGCGGTGCGACAGATAGACGGCCTCCGGGATGCTGTGGGTGACGAAGAGGATCGTCGTGCCCGTCGCCTGCCAGATGCGGAGGATCTCCTCGTTCATGTGATCGCGCGTGATCTCGTCCAGCGCGCCGAACGGCTCGTCCATCAGCAGGATCCTCGGTCCGGTCACCAGCGCCCGGGCGATCGCCACGCGCTGCTGCATCCCACCCGACAACTGCCGCGGGAAGGCCGCCTCAAACCCCTTCAGACCCACCAGGTCCAGCAGCGCTTCCGGGGGCTGCGGCGGCTGGTGGCGCCGGCCCCATCCGCCGACTTCCAGCGGCAGCGTCACGTTCGCCAGCGCGCTGCGCCAGAGCAGCAGCCCGGACTGCTGGAACACGAACCCGAACTCCCGGGCCGCCCGGGCGCGCGCCGGCGGATTCGCACGGACTTCGATCATGCCGGCGGTCGGCTGCAGGACATCGGCCACCAGGCGCAGCACGGTGGACTTGCCGCAGCCCGACGGGCCGATGAGGGAGACAAACTCGCCCTGCTGGATCTCGAAGGTGATCTCATGCAGCGCGCGCACCGGACCGGCCGCTGCCGGGAAGACCATCGAGACGTTGCGCAACGCAATCTCGACGGCGCTCCCGACGGCGGCAGGCATCCCGGTGCGCACGGTGGTCACGTCGGCGACCTAGAGTCTGGGCGTCTTGGCCGCCAGGACGACCTCGTTGGTCATGACCTCGTCGGGATTGACCCGGCGCGGGATCTGGTCCAGCGACAGGTATGTCTGAGACAACGCCGCCCAGACCTGCGGATCCATGTAGCCCCACCCATACTGCTTGGTGGCCATGGAGTTCATGTACGGCGCGGCGATCTTCCAGGTGGGCAGCTCCATCTCGCGCTCGAGACCGCTGGCAGACTTGAGCACCAGATCCACGGCCTCCTCGGGATGATCCTTCGCGTACAGCCACCCCTTCGCTGCCGCGGCGATGTACCGCACGAGCACGTCCTTGCGCGTGTTGTACACCTGGTCGGTCGTGAAGTAGGTGTAGGCGTACATGCGGATGCCGAGGTCCCAAAGCAGGAAGTGGTCGGCGCGGCCTTCGATGGGCAGGTTCTGCGCGTAGTTGATGACCCACCCGGTGACGACGTCGGCCTGGCCGGTCAGCAGCGGCGTCGTGGTCCCACCGATGATGATCACGTTGACCTTGTCGCGGGGGACATTGTACTTGGCCAACACCGCGTCCAGCAGCGGGCGGGCGGTGCCTTGGATGCCGATCGTCTTGCCGGCAAAATCCGCGGGCGTCTTGATGCCCTTGCCGCGGAGGAAGAAGAAGGCGAAGGGATGGCGCTGGTACGCGGTCGCGAACGCCTTTACCGGGACGTCGCGGCTGCGGCCCGACACCAGCACGCCGATCGACGCCACGTTCCCGATCGGCACCGACCCGCTGGCCACCACGCCGACCGGATCAATGGACGGCCCACCGGGGACGACCCGGACGTCGATGCCCACATCCTTGAAGTACCCTTTGCCGATGGCGGTAAAGTCACCGGCCATCTGGCTGTTGGCGAACCAGCCGAGCTGCAGCGCCATCTGCGCCGGCGATTGGGCGACGGCGGCCCGCAGCAGCTTCGCGGGCGCGCCCCCGATCGCGGCCAGACCGGCGAGCGCCAATCCTCCTTTAAGTAGCCCGCGTCGCGTCAGCGACGGAGCCAGCAACGTTACTTTGTCCACGCATCCCACCCCCCAGTGTCACTATTCGCACCAGTCGCTATCTCCCCCTGGCAGACCGAGCGAGCCGCTGCAGCACCTCCGGCGTCAGCGCCACTCCCGCTGCTTCCAGCGCCATCAGCGCCGCGCCGATCTCCGGGGGAAACGCCGGAGGGCGGATAACGGCGTGAGGCGCGCGTGCACGGATGGCCTGCCGCATCGGATCGAACACCGGCCGTCCTATCTCGAACACGCCGCCGACCGGAAAGACCGGAAACGGCTCGTCGAGCATCCCCAGGCGTGAGGCTACCGCGACGACGAGCGCGCCCAGTTCGCTTCCGGCATCGTGAAGAATCCCACGCGCTACGCGGTCTCCCCGCCGCGCGGCCCGCGACACCAACGGCACGAGCGACGCCAGCAACGCGCGCCCGCCGCCCTCACCGTACACTCGCGCTCGAATCCGCCGCCACGGGCCAAGCCGGGCGGTGACCAAAGGCAGCAGCATCGTCGGCCGAACGCGGCCTTCCGCGCTCCGCAGCGCAGCCCGCACCGCCGCCTGTCCGATGCTGACCCCGCCGCCGGCGTCGTCGATCAGATATCCGAATCCGCCCGCGCGCACGGTGCGGCCTCTCGCGTTGCGCCCGAAGGCGACCGAGCCTGTGCCGGCGATGACCAGCACGCCCGGTCGGCCGGCCGACGCGCCGGCGAACGCGATCTCGGCGTCCCATGTGGCGCGGACGACCCGCGCGTGCGCGGCCTCGCGGACGATGCGGATGGCTGTGCCCGATGCGCGCGAATCCGGCTCCAGCCCTGTGAGCCCCGCGACCACGGCGCGGATCTCGACGCGTCGCCTCGATGCGGCCCGGGCCGAGGCAAATGCGTCACGCAGCGCGCGGCGCGTCTGCGCCCGCCCCGAGGCCCGGTACAGATGGTCCACCGGTCCACCGTGTCCCGCGCCCACGATACCTCCGGTGGCATCGACGAGAACACACGCAGTCGACGACGCACCGCCGTCCACACCCGCCACGACGATGCCCGTCACCGCCGGAACTCCCGGGTCACGGCGGCGAACATCTGCGTCAGCACCAGCGGGTCGGTGATCGCCCGGCCCACCACGACGGCGAGTGCACCGGCGCGCAGCGCGTCCCGGACCAGCGCCGGAGTATGATAGCGTCCTTCGGCCACTACCGGCGCCCGGCGCAACGCCACCAACTCCCGGACTAGATCGAGATCCGGCCCCTCGGGCGTGGGACCGTCGCCCGTGTATCCAGACAGCGTCGAGGCAATCAGGTCGGCGCCGAGCTCCGCGGCGCGCACACCCTCCTCGAGCGTGGCGACGTCCGCCATCACCGGCCGGTTGAGCATCTTCTTGATCCGGGGAATCAGGTCGTCCAACCGTTCCCCTCTCGGGCGAGGGCGCGCCGTTGCGTCGAGCGCAATGATGTCCGCCCCGGCCTCCGCGATCACGTGCGCATCCTCGAATGTCGGGGTGATGTAGACGGGTGAGTCCGGCGTCGACACCTTGCGGATGCCGATGATGGGCACGTCTACAGCCCGGCGCACCTCGCGGACGTCATCCTCCCCGTTGACGCGGACGCCCACCGCGCCCCCGGCCACAGCCGCCTTCGCCATCGCCGCCATGATCGCCGGGTCATGCAGCGGATGCCCCGCCCGCGCCTGACAGGAGACGACCAGCCCACCGAACAGCCGATCGATCAGCGCCCGCTCCACTCAGCGTCCTCCCCCACCCATTTTCGTCGGTGCCTGTCACCGACGAAGGACCCCTGCTCCACTCGGCGTCCTCCCTCGGCCTTTTTCGTCGGTGCCAGGCACCGACGAATTTACCTATCCTTTGACCGCCCCGGCTGTCAGGCCGCGGATGAAGTGCTGCGAAAGCAGGACGTACAGCGCCACGACCGGGACGGCCGCCAGGGTGAGCCCGGCGAACAGGGTCGCCCAGTCGGTGTAGTATTGGCCGAAAAACGAGGTCATCCCCAGCGGCAGGGTCTTCAGCCGGTCCGACTGGATGAAGACCAGGGGAAAGAAAAAGTCGTTCCAGATCGGAATGATGTTGTACACGGCCACGATCACCAGGGCCGGCCGGACCAGGGGCAGCATGATCCGCCGGTAGATCAGCCACTCGCCGGCGCCGTCGATGCGGGCGGCGCTGTCGAGATCGGACGGCAGCGCGCGGAAGAACCCCGTCAGGATGAACACCGCGCTCGGCAGCCCGCTGGCCGCGTAGGTCAGGATCAGCGACCAGGGCGTGTCCAGCAGGCGCAGGTTGCGCATTAAGATGAACAGAGGAATGATCCCGAGCCGGATCGGCAGCATGAGCCCGCTGAGAAAGTACAGGTACAGCAGGTCGTTGCCCCCGAAGCGAAAGCGGCCGAGCGCGTAGCCGGCCATCGCCCCCAGCGCGAGGATCACGATGACGGACGCGACGGTGACGGCGGCGCTGTTCCGGAAGTACAGCGCGAACTTCGCGTCGACCCACACCCGCGAAAAATTCTCCCACCGCCAGACGGCGGGCAGGCCGAAGGGATTCTGGAAAATCTCGCGTGTATTCTTGAAGGCGGACAGTCCCATGATCAGCATCGGAGCCAACACCAGCAGCGCATTTGCGATGAGCACGAGCTGGATCAGCGGCGCCCACGCCGTCTTCGCGGTCACGCGAGTTCCACCTCGCGCCGGCGCAGCCAGACCGCGGCAAACGCCGACACCGTGACCAGTACGAGGAACATCAACACGGCGATCGCCGATCCGATGCCGATGTCCTGCAGTCCGGTGTCCACTTCGCCAAACGCCGTTCGATAGAACAGCAGGCTCAGGACGTCGGTCCCCCGGTTGGGCGCCCCGGAGACGCCCTGCATCACGTAGGGCAGCTCGAACCAGTTGAACGATCCGATGAAGGTCAGCAGCACGATGATCGTGACGGCCGGCGCCAGCAGGGGGAAGATGATGTGGCGGATCACCGGCCACTCCCCCGCCCCGTCGATGCGCGCGGCCTCGAGGTACTCCTCGGGCACCGCGTTGATGCCGGCCAGGAACACAATCGTGGGAAATCCGAGCCACCGCCACGCGTTCACCAGCGTCAGCGTGAGCAGCGCCGTCTGCTCATCTCCCAGCCACGGGCGCGCCAGGGCCCCCAGCCCGCCGATTGTCAGCAGCTTGTTGACGATGCCG
>JBIOWP010000005.1:0-19371 GCA_044868695.1 bacterium | reverse complement strand
GCGGGTACCTGGCGTTCATGATCCCGCTGCTGCTGGTCCTCGCCGCAGGGAGTCAGGGCGTGCGCCGATTTGGGTGGCTGCTCATGTCGTGCCTGGCGGTCGTCGACGCGGCTCTGACCCTGACCCGGGGGGCCTGGCTGGCCGCCGTGGCGGGCCTGGCCGTGCTCGGTCTCGCCGCCGGTCGCGACGTCTGGCGCCGCCAGTGGGCGCTGGCGGCCGGCATGGTCGCTGCCGCCGTCGTGGCCATCACCCTGCTGGTTGCCGTGGTCGGATCGCCCATGCTGGTTGGAGCGCGTGTGTCGGCGTCGGTGGAGACAGGATCGGGATCCCTGGCCCAGCGGCTGTACATCTGGGATCGGACCCTCGATCTGATTCCCGCGAGGCCGCTGCTGGGATGGGGGATCGAAACGCTGCGGGAGGTGTTCCCGTACGACCGGCCATCTCTCGTCAGCGTGTTCGGGGTCCGGCCAATCGTCGTCGATAAGGCGCACAACGATCTCCTGCAGATGGCGGTCTCGATCGGCGTCCCCGGGGCAGCCGTCTATGCGGCCGTGTGGGTCCTGATCGTCTCGAGCGCCTCACGGCTGCGTCGCCGGGCGGCCGGTGAGTCGCAGCTGCTCGCGGCGGGATGGCTCGCCGCCGTGACCGCGTATCTCACGCAGGTCCAGTTTTCATTCAGCGTCGTCGCGCTGGCGCCGCTCGTGTGGCTCCTGGCCGGTGCCGCCAGTGGATGGGAAGCAGTCCAGAAGCCGGCGGCTACGCCGATTCCTGCGTCCACGCCGTAGCCTGGGGAACGCGGGCATACGTGGTCCACGGCCATTCCGACCGGTGCTCCTTCTTCTGCGCCAGCAGGAGCGAGGTGTGGGCGGCACCCGGGAACAGCGCGGCGAGCGGCCGCGCCCAGCGTGCCGGGAATGGATAGAAGCCGGCGGCGGCCGTTCGGCGGATCCGGAACACCCCGCCGGCGCAGAGGAGTCCTCGCGCCTGGCCGAGCGTGAACCCGCGCACATGGGGGCCGAACGTGCGGATGGATGTCGGCTGCACTCCGGCGGCCAGCAGGACCCGGTTGTGCAGACTCGCGAGGTTGGGGACCGAGAACAGTAGGTGGCCGCCGACGCGGAGGACGCGTGCGATCTCCGACATCGGCAGCCACACGTTCTTCAGGTGCTCGAAGACCTGGTTGCACACGACCAGATCCATCGCCTGGTCGGACCAGGGGAACACGTCCCGTTCGAGATCCATCACGGCCACCGACACGCCGCGCGCGGTCGCCCGTGACGCGGGGTCTGCGAACACCTCCACGCCGTAG
This sequence comes from bacterium, assembly GCA_044868695.1. Classification (GTDB taxonomy): domain Bacteria; phylum Sysuimicrobiota; class Sysuimicrobiia; order Sysuimicrobiales; family Kaftiobacteriaceae; genus JBIOWP01. The sequence continues at coordinate 18,062 of JBIOWP010000005.1, read as the reverse complement.
GCGCGCGCTCCCCCCGCGGCCCGGGCGTATTCAAGGGTGGTGCCGCCGTCCCAGCAGCCGACATCCAGCAGTGAGGTGATCCCGTCCGACGACGCGATCTGCCGCACCAGGCCAAGGATCGACCGGTGAACTTCGTCAAGGACCTGTGAGCACATCCGGCTCATCCTACAGACCCCCAGTCCCTCTTGTCACTTGTAGGCGATGCGTGGCCGGGATTCCTCTACCCGCCGGCGTGCGGTGCCTATCGATTCCGCCTTCGGGCAAGATGAATACGTGATGAGTGCCGTTGCGGTTGCCTTCAACCGGGTCCTCGCGGCGCGGCGCCTGATAAGCGCGCGCATCCCGATGCCCTCGCTGGCTTCCCTGCTGGTGGGGATCGTTTTGTTCAAGCTGGCGCTCAGCGACGGAGGGCGGCACGCGCCGACGCTGGCGTTCGCGCAGATCGCGATCTACCTGACCGTCATCGCGCTCCTGCTGGCCGGGCGGATCTCCCCGACACCGGTCGCGAGCGCGATGATCGCAATAATCGTGGTGACTGCCGTCAGCACGATCTGGTCGGTCCGACCGGCGGCGACCGTCGGCGTGCTGCTGCAGTGGCTGATGTACGCGGGGATCACAGCCGCGGTGGGCGCCTCGGTGACGAGTGCCCGCGGGATCCGTTGGCTCGCCGACACCATCGTCGTCATCGCGGGATGGCTGTGCCTTGTCGCGCTGTTCACGTTTTGGGGAGCCGGCAACCCCGCCATGCGCTGGTACTCGACGTTCTACTGGCCCAACCCGTTTGCGGCGTTTCTGCTGCTCGCGCTGCCCATTGAGATCTGTCGCACCGTGTGGGCCGGTACCCGCAGGGACGCGGTGGCCCACGGGATGCTCGCCACGCTGCTGGGGACCGCGCTGGTGCTGACCTACTCGCGCGGGGCCATGCTGAGCCTGCTGGTCGTCCTGCCGCTTGTGGTCATTGTGCTGCAACCCTCGGCGTGGAAGCGGGCGGTGGGGCGGGGGCTGCTCCTCACCGGGGCCGTGCTCGCCGCGGCCGTCGTGGTGACGCAGGGCGCCGTCCTGGGAGTCGGGCAGGACGAAAAACGCGCGGCCGCGGATGCCGTGGCGAGACAACTCTCGATCCAGGGCCGCGCGCACTTCTGGCGGGCCGCGTGGGCAATCTTCCTGGATCATCCGGCCGGCGCCGGTGCGGGGACCTTCGGGGCCATGCACGCCGCCTACCAGCGCGACGTGCGGTTCTATGCGACCGATGCGCACAACCTCTACCTGCAGACGGCGGCAGAGACAGGCGTCCCGGGATTGGTCGCGCTCACGGCGGTCCTGGGGACGACTGGAATGGTGTGGCGCCGGGCGCATCGCCGCTCACAGCACACCGACCTCTTTCCGCTGACCGCCGGGATCGGCGTTGCGCTTCTGGTGTTCTTCGCCCACAGCGCGATCGAGATGAATTGGATGTTTCCCGCCAATCCCGCGACGGCAGCGGCGCTCATCGGGATGCTTGCTTCGATCGAGCGGGTGGCGTCCGGCGAAACCGTGCCGGCGCGCGCGCCGAGCGGGCGGTTTGCCGCCGCGGCGGCGCTGTGCCTTGCGGTCGTGGCTGTGGTCTTCGGCTGGGCCGCCCAGCGCGAGTCCCTGCGGGGGCAGGTGTTCGCCCGCGCAGGGAATTGGCCGGCCGCCGCGCAGGCGTATGCGCGGGCTGCGCGGTGGAACCCGCTGCAGGCGCAGTATTACGCGGCCCGCGCCGCGGCAGTGATGCGGTCCGCCTCACCGGACCGGGAGCTGGCCGAGGTGGTGCTCCACCGGGCGATGGCACTGGACCGGATGAACGCCTCACATCCGCTCCAGCTGGCCGGAGTCCTCACCGCGCCGCCTGGGACCGCACGGGTGACGGAGACTGATTCCCTCCTGCGGTACGCCATCCAGCTTGATCCGCTGAACCGGCCGGAAGCGTACCGCCGCCTGGCCCGCCTGTACGTTCAGGAAGACCGCGCGGCCGATGCCGGCCGAATCTTGCGCGATGCGTCCGCGCGGTACGTCGGGCGGCAGCTCGCGACTGGAATCCCATACCTTCTTCTGTGGCCCGAAGTGGCCGGGTTGCAGCAGGATTGGGCCGCGTGGCTGATCCGCGACGGCCGGCCCCAGGAGGCGATAGAGGTCTTGACCGGACTGCTGCGCGACGATCCCACCTGGATGCCCGCCGCGCTCGACCTGGCGGCGATCTATGTCCGGCAGGGCCGAAGACCCGATGCCGCCGCGGTCCTTGTTCAAGGTCTTGCCCGCGCGCCCGCGAACGAGGTGTTGTGGGCACGCCTTCAGCGCCTGCAGACCCCGTCCACCCGGATTCCGCAATGAGTGCGAGTCGCGATGTCCGGGTCATCTACGTCGGCGGGGCCCCGCGCTCGGGCAGTACGCTGCTCGACCTGCTCCTCGGGCAGGTGCCCGGGATCTTCGCCTCCGGGGAGCTTGAATATCTCTGGGACCGCGGCATGGGGGACAATCAGCTGTGCGGCTGTGGGTCCCGATTTCGCGAGTGTCCCTTCTGGCGGGAGGTCATGGCCCGCGCGTTTGGGGGCATGGACCAGGTTAACGTGCCCCAGATGCGCCATCTCCAGCGCAGCGTCCTGCGGACGCGGTATCTTCCATATTTGGTCTCCGGCGCGATGCCCGGGAGCTACCGCGGCCGCGTGGCATCTTACGGACAGGCGCTCACCGCGGTGTACCGCGCCATTGCAGAGGTTTCCGGGTGCGCGATCGTTGCGGATTCTTCCAAGTCCCCGGCCTACGGATTCCTGCTCAGGGCGATCCCCTCCATTGATCTCCGGGTCGTGCACCTCGTCCGGGACAGCCGGGCCGTGGCGTTTTCCTACCGGCGCCGCAGGCAGCGGCCTGAGATCCACTGGCAGACCGAATATATGCTGCAGTATGCGCCATGGGCCAGCGCGCGCCTGTGGGTGTCGTGGAACCTGCTGACCGTCGCGCTGCGCGCCGCGTCGAGCCGGGCGGCCGTGCTCCGGTATGAGGACCTGGCCGAGCGACCCAGAGAGGCGCTGGCTGCGGTCCTGCGGGACGTGGGCGACGGACCCGCGGCGCTGGATTTCATCGACGGACGGGCGGTGCGCCTGCAGACCAATCACACCGTCGCGGGCAACCCCATGCGCTTCGAGCGCGGATCGCTCGACGTCCGCGTTGACGACGAGTGGCGCCGCACGATGCCCGCCGCCCATCGCGGGATGGTTACGTTTCTCACCTGGCCCTTGCTCCTGCGATACCGCTACCCATGGCGATGACCGTGCGCGACTATGATCCGGCGATCCGGATGCCGGCCGGGCCGACCATGGCGGGAGCGGCCGCGCTGGCGCTGTTCGGGCTGCTGTGGGCCGCGGCGATGAGCCTGATGAGCGCGCTCATGGCGGCCCGCCTGCTGGGGATATCCGGATTCGGACTGTTCCGGCTCGGCTTGTCCGTCGTGACCGTGGCAACCGCGGTGGCGTCCGGTGGGCTGCACAACGCGCTGCTGACCCTCATCCCGAAGCGAGACACTCGCGAAGGGCAGGCGGCGGTCACGCTGGGCGGCGCCGCGTGGCCGGCAACGGCGGTGGCGGGGGTGCTGGCCATCGCGATCATCATCTGGCGAACGCCGCTGGCCGCGGCGCTCGGGGATCACGGGGCTGGCGGGCTCCTGGCGGCCATGGCGCTCTCACTGCCGTTCCTCGTGTTGCTGGCGGCGGTGGGGGCGGCTTCGCGCGCGGCGTTTGCGTTCACGTCGGCCATCATCCCCGGCCAAATTATCCGGCCGGCGCTGTTCACGCTGTCCCTGGTTGCCGCGCTGGCGTGGGGGATGCGTTCCCCGGTGACCGTGGCGTGGCTGTTCACGGGGGCGGCGGCGGCTGCGGCCTGGATCGCCGGCGTTGCGGTGTCGCGCGTCGAATCGTACGGGACCGCATGGCTCCGGCCCACGTGGCGGCTCGATCGGGATTTGGTAGTGCTGATGACGCCGTTGCTCGGGCTCGCCATCCTGCAAAGCGTGCACGAATCGCTGCCCGTCTGGCAGCTCGGCCGGCAGTCGACGGCGAGTGCCCTTGGCTTGTACGCGGCCGCTGAACGCATGGCATTTCTGGTCGCGGCCATTCTCGCCGCGGTGAATACGGTCTACGCTCCGGCGATCAGCGTTCTGTGGGCTCGCGCCGAGCGTGACGTACTGCGCGACAGTTTTCAACGCGCCGCGCGGTGGACGCTCCTGGCGAGCATCCCGGTCTGTCTGCTGCTCATCTTTGCGGGGCCCGGGTTGCTGCGCGCGTTCGGAGTCGAGTATCAGGTCGCCGTCCCCGCGCTCACGCTGCTGGCCCTCGGCCAGATGGTCAACGCCGGAACCGGATCCGTCGGATACCTGCTGTTGCTCACCGGGCATGCCAGGACCGTCATCTGGCACTACGCGGCGGCGGTGGCGCTGCTCGCCGCGCTGGGCGCCGTCCTCGTGCCCCGCTATGGCCCCACGGGGGCGGCCGGCGCCGCCGCGCTGGTGATCGCCGGTCTCAATCTCGCCATGGTTGTTCAGGCGCAGAGGCGCCTGAGGATCGTCCCGTTCACCCGGGCCACGCTGCGCATCCTCGCCGCGGGTCTCGTCGGTGCGGGTGCCGGCGTCGTCGCGGCCCGGTGGGCGTGGGGAGGAACGGCGGCCTGGCCCATTGGTCTGGCCGGCACCACGGCGGCGGTCCTGGGTGCCTACGCTGCGGCCGCGGCCGGGTTCTTGCCAGATGAGGACCGCGTCCAGGTGCGGAAGCTCTGGATGGTACTCCGGCGGCGGAGCCAACCGTGATGCTGAGCCTCTCGGTGCTCATCCCAACGAAGAACCGTCCTTCCGAACTGCTGGCCTGCCTGCGGTCGGCCGTGACGCAGGACAGGCGGCCGCAGGAGATCGTGATCGTCGACCAGAGTCCGCATCCCTCTGGGCCGGCTGTGGCCGGCGTCGTGGAGCCCTGCGGCATCCGGTTGCGCTACGAGCACGCGCCTGCGCTGGCGGGGTTGACGCACGCCCGTAACCGCGCGGTTGATCTCTCCCACGGCGACGTGGTGTTGTTTCTCGACGACGACGTGGAGCTGTCTCCCGGGTATCTGCGCGAGATCATGCGTGTCTTCGAAGCCGACCACGACCGACGCATCGGGGGGGCCGGGGGGCTGATCGTCAATCTTCCGGACAGCCTGTCCCGGCTGCAGCGGATCCGGTCCTGGCTGTTTTACCGCGGGCCGTTCGGCGTCGAGCGCGACACGCTGGCCTTTCACCTCTACCCGGGGACCCAGCCGCGGCGCGCGATGCGCCTGCACGGCGGAGATCTGGCGCTCCGGCGCGAGGTGTTCGCGTCCTTCCGGTTCGATGAGGGGTACTCCGGGTACAGCTTTGGCGAGGACCGCGACTTCACCGTGTTGGTGTCCACGCGGTTCGAGCTGTGGTGGGTGCCGGGGGCGAGACTGATTCATAAGGAAGCGCCGGCCAGCCGCCTAAGTCGTGAACGGTTCTGCGAGCTGCGGATCCTCAGCTGGCTGCGGTTCTACTCCCGGTGCGTCGTGAAGACGCCGTTCAACCGGATCTGCTATCTCTGGTTGAACCTGGGGTTCGTGACCCTGCTCGGAAAAGTCTGGGATCCCGCGACGGTACGGGGGACGTGGCGCGGATTGGTGCGCCTCGTCCGCATCTTCCTGCGGCGCGACCGGCTGGGGCAGGTCCTCGAACGCGGCTGGCAGACCGGCTCGCCGGGCCGATGAGGGTGCTGCACGTCATCAATACGGTGGAGGTCGGAGGCGGGGGTGAACATCTCCGCCTGCTGGCGCACGAGCTGACGCGCGCGGGATTCACTAGCGCGGTTGTATCCGGCAGAGACGGTCCCGCAAGCGAGCGTCTCCGGCAGCTCGGGGTGCCGGTCACCGTGGTCGGCGCGCTGGGTCCCGCCCGGCTGGCGCCGCTCACGCGGCTCTTCCGGTCGGTCGGCCCCGACGTGCTCCACCTGCACGGCAGCCGGGCCGGGCTGTTCGGCGCGGTCGCCGCAAAGGCGGCCGGCATCCGGCCGGCGATCTACACCGCGCACGCCTTCTCCTTTCATCGCACCGGGCCGGCGGCGGCCCGGTGGCTGTTCGCACGGATGGAGAGGTTTACGTGCGCGCATGTCGACCGGGTGATCTGTCTGACCCACGCCGACCTGGCCGACGCGGCCCGGCATAGGATTGCGGTGGGTCAGTGTACTGTCGTACCGAACGGCATCGACGTCACGCCGTTTGACGCCGCACGCGACTGCCGGACCGACCTGGGATTGTCTCCGACGACGCCGGTCGTGGGAATGGTCGCGCGCCTGGTGCCGCAAAAAGATCCTCTGACGTTCGTCCGCATGGCGCGCCTCGTATCGGACGCGATCCCGGACGCGCACTTTCTCATCGTGGGCGATGGCCCGCTCCGGCAGCCTGTGGCGGACACCGTTCGCCGCGCGGGCCTGGCCGGCCGCTGTGTGCTGACCGGGTTCAGGGACGACGTGCCGTCGCTGCTGCGTTCGATGGATGTCGTGGTCGTGCCCTCACGGTGGGAGGGATTGCCGTTGATCGTCCTGGAGGCGATGGCGGCCTCACGCCCCGTCGTGGCCACACGGCTTCCCAGTATTGCCGAGGTCGTCCTGGATGGCGAAACGGGAGTGACCGCGCCGGCCGGTGACGCGGACGCGCTGGCGCGGGCGGTGCTCACCTTGCTCGCCGACCGGCCCGCGGCGGCGTCACTCGGGAGGCAGGGCCGCCTTCGGGTGGAGCGCGCGTTCGGCCTGAACCGGATGGGCGAGGGAACGGTCGCCGTCTATCGCGCGGCCCTCGCGGCCCGCAGGACGCGGGCGTCCTAACCGCCACCTCGTCATTCCCTGCCGACTACCCATCAGAGCGGTCGGGCATGGGTCTGGTAGACAACCCATGCTCTCCGAGGGTCGCCGCCGACAACTTCGTGTGCTGCTGGCGATCGTGCTCGATGCGTGCACGATCGCCGCCGCATTCGTGCTCGCCTACCTCCTGCGCTTCTACTGGGAGGTGGTGCCGGCATCCGACGCTCCACCCACCCGTCCGTATCTCGCGATCCTGCCCGGCCTGCTCGCCGGGTGGATCGCGACCTTCGCGGCCTACGGTTTGTACCGGGACCGGCTCTCCGGATTTTTTGACGAAGCGTTGCGGGTGACCAGCGCCGTGTCGGTGGGCACGATGGCGCTGCTGGCCGCGTCGTTCTTCTACCGGCAGTTCTCCTACTCCCGCCTATGGATCGTCTTTGCCTGGGCCATCAGCATCGTTCTGGTGCTCGGCGCGCGCGGAGCGCTCCGCGCGGCTCACCGGGCGGTCCGCGCCCGGGGGATCGACGTCAGCCACGTCTTGATGGTCGGCACCGGCACCGAAGCCAGGGAACTTGTGCGCGCGCTGCGCGAGCGCCCGGAGTTGGGCCAGCGCCCGATCGCGTTCGTCGATGCGTCCCCCGCGGAATCCTGTGAGGACCTCCCCGTGGTGGGACGGCCTGAGGAGGTGCTGGCTGCGGTCCGCCGCACCGGCGCGCACCGTGTGATCATCGCTCTTCCGGCCGAGGCGCGGGAGACGACGATGCACGTGGCCGCCGTCTGCCAGGAGGCCGGCGTGCCGTTCGCCATCGTACCCGATCTGTACACGCTCATCGCCACGGGCGCGGATGTAGAGCTGGTGGACCGACTCCCGCTGCTCACGCTGCGCGGCAGCCCGCTCGTGGGGTGGGGCCGGCGGCTGAAGGATGCCACGGACCTGATGGGTGCGCTGATCGGGATGATCGTGACGCTGCCGCTGTTCATCATCGTCGCGGTCCTGGTGGTGCTGGACAGTCCTGGTCCGGTCTTCTATCGTCAGAAGCGAATCGGTAAGGCCGGTGTGCCATTCTACGCGTGGAAGTTTCGCACCATGGTGCAACGGGCAGAGGAACACCTGACCCGTGATGCGCGCCTGCGGGACCGGTTTACCTCTTCGTACAAACTCGTGGACGATCCCAGGGTCACCCGGATGGGCCGGTGGCTGCGGCGGACAAGCCTCGACGAACTTCCCCAGCTGCTCAACGTGCTCAAGGGGGAGATGAGCCTGGTCGGGCCCCGGCCGATCGTCGAAGCGGAGCTGCGCAAATACGGCCCGTGGGAGCGGAGACTGTTGTGCGTGCGGCCCGGTCTGACCGGCATGTGGCAGGTGCTGCGCCATCACGAGCCGGATTACGCGCATCGCGTGAGCCTCGACATGTACTATATTGATCACTGGTCGGTCGGGCTCGACCTCAAGATCCTGCTGCGGACGCTGCCATCGGTCATTGCGGGACGCGGAGCCTACTGAACTGCGGGAACGAGGGATCGAGATGGCTACCACCGCCAGCGAACCAAAATCACGACGGCCGATGGAGCGCGTGCATGTAACTCGTTCCCGCGTTCCCTCGTTTCCTGGTTCGTTGCGGGTCGCCCTCGTCCACAACTGGCTCATCACGCTGGGCGGCGCGGACCGCGCGCTCCTGTCGTTGCACGAGTTGTTTCCGCAGGCGCCGGTGTTCGTGGGACTCCACGACCTGCGCCGCCTGCCCGACGCATTCCGGGGGCTCGACGTGCGCGCGACGTGGCTCCAGCGAATTCCCGGCGCCGCGCGGCACCATCGCCTGCTGGTTCCCCTGATGCCGCTGGCGTTCAGCCATCTCGTGCTGCGCGGGTACGACGTCGTCATCAGCAGCAGCCACGCCTGCTCCCACGGCGTCGCCGTGCCGGACGGCCTGCACATCTGCTACTGCCATACCCCGATGCGCTACGCCTGGGATCTGCGGGACGAGTACCTCGCGGCGGTGCCGGCGATTGCGCGCCCGGCGGCACGCGCCATGCTGGCCTGGCTGCGGCGGTGCGATCGGCTCGCCGCGCAGCGCGTTGATCTGTTTGTCGCGAATTCGCAGCACGTTGCGTCGCGCATCCAGCGCCACTACGGCCGCGGGGCGACCGTGATCTACCCGCCCGTGGACGTGGATTTTCTGACCCCGTCCGGCGAACCTGAGGATTTCTACCTGATCGTTTCGCGCCTGGTCCCGTACAAGCGCGTGGACGTGGCGGTGGAGGCCTTCAACCGTCTGGACCGTCCCCTCGTGATCGCCGGCGACGGACCGCAGCGCGCGCGGCTGCAGGCAGACGCCCGGCCGCACATCCGGTTTGTCGGCGAGGTGTCCGACGCGGTGCTGCGGGGATATTACCGCCGGTGCCGGGCGCTGGTATTTCCGGGGGAGGAAGATTTCGGCCTGGTACCGGTCGAGGCGCAGGCGTGCGGGCGGCCGGTCATCGCCTACGGCCGCGGCGGAGCCCTGGAGACGGTTGTGCCGGGTGTGACCGGGTTCTTCTTTGAAGAACAGTCACCCGAGGCGCTGGCGGCTGCGGTGCGGGCGGCCGACGCGATGCGCTTCGAGCGCAGCGCGATCCGCGCCCACGCGGAGCGATTCTCGCAGCAGCGGTTCACCAGAGAAATCGCCGGCTTCGTTGCGCGCGCCGCCGGTCACGGGCCGCGCGTGACGGCCCGGGAGGCACGATGAGCCTCTCCGGGCAGGGCGCCCCGTCCTCGATAGCGCAGGCGGCCCGCGGCGCTGAGGAACTGGTCACAAACCTCGAGCGCGTCGTCGTGGGCAAGCGGAGCGCCCTGGACCTGGCCGTGGCGGTGCTGCTGGCCGGCGGTCACCTGCTGCTGCAGGACGTGCCCGGTGTCGGCAAGACGATCCTGGCGCGGGCACTCGCCCGCTCGATCGGCGGGACGTTCAAACGGGTCCAGGCCACTCCGGACCTGCTGCCCTCGGATATCACGGGCGGCATGGTCTACGACGCCGGGCGCGGCACGCTGCGCTTCGTGCCCGGACCGTTGTTCGCGCACATTGTGCTGGCCGACGAACTCAACCGCGCCACCCCGCGCACGCAGGCGGCGTTCCTCGAGGCGATGGGGGAAGGGCAGGTGAGCGTTGAGGGCATCGCCTACCCGCTCCCGCAGCCGTTCGTCCTGATCGCCACGCTGAACCCGGTGGAACATCACGGTACCTACCCGCTGCCTGAAGGCCAGCTGGACCGCTTCCTGGTGTCGGTGTCCCTGGGCTACCCCGCCTTAGAGGACGAGGTTGAGGTCATCGCCCGCCAGCAGCTGTCCCACCCGCTGGATGCCCTCCACCCGGTCGTGTCGCCGGGCGATGTCCTGCGCTGGCAGCTGCAGGTTCGGGCGGTGCGGGTGGACCGGTCACTGATGGCATATGCGGCAGAGATTGTCGCCGCCACGCGGGTGCACCCGGAAGTGGCCATGGGCGCGAGTCCGAGGGCATCGGTCGGCCTCGTCCGTCTGGCGCAGGCGATGGCCCTGCGCGATGGGCGGGAGTTCGTCGTCCCCGACGACATCAAACGGATCGTTCCGCACGTCCTGGCGCACCGGCTGGTGGTGCGGTCCCGGACGGTGTCGACCGATGCCGTGATCGACGGACTGCTGTCCAGCATCCCTGTTCCCGTGCTCTCGCGATGAGACCCACCGGCGACGGCATCGCCGCCGGCGTGCTGGCCGCGCTCCTCCTATTCGTGGCGGTCAACCTCCAGGCCGGCTGGGTGTATGCGGTGGACGCCCTGCTGCTGGCCGCACTGGCGGTCGGCTGGCTGTCCGCGCGCGCCGGGTCGCAGGGTCTGGTGATTGAACGCGACATGTCCCCCGAGGCGTTTGAAGGAGACCGTCTTCAGGTCCGGCTGCGGGTGATGCCGCGCCGGGGCCGCCGCCACTTCATCCGGATCACCGATGCCGTTCCCGGTCTGTCACCGCACACCGCCGTCATCGCCTCCTGTGATGCGCGCGCGCCGGGGATCGTCACCTATGAGGCGGAGGCCCAGCGCCGCGGCGTCCACCGTGTCGACGCCCTCGACGTGCGATCTTCTGGGCTCACCGGTCTGTTTGCATCGAGCCGCCGCGTTCCCGCGCCGGGGATCCTCACGGTTTTCCCCCGCTACTGGGTTCTGGCAGATTTCCCTGTGCCGGGCCGCGCCGAGGCGGAGGCGTCGCCGGTGCCGCGTCCCGGGCGGGACGGATCAGAGGTCGCCGGCGTGCGGGACTTCCGCGATGGAGACGCCCTGCGCCACGTCCACTGGCGCAGCACCGCACGCCGCGGCGTGCTGGTCGTGCGGGAGTTTGAGCGGGAGATCCATCAACCCGTTGCCCTGCTCCTCGACACGCGCTCCAGCGACAGGTTCGAAGATCTGGTGCGGGCGGCCGCGTCGATCGCGCAGACCGTCACGCGGTCGGGGCGCGCTGTGCTGCTGGCCGCGGCTAGCGGCACGCAGGTCCAGCGCGCGTCTGTGGGGTGGTCTGGGGCGCTGCACTGGCTGGCCCGCGTTCAGCCCGACGGAGTCCTCCCGCTGGCGGACGTCTATGCGACGGGAGTGCCGGATGGGACGCCGGCTGTCGTCTGTACGGCCGATGCCGATGCCGTGGCGGCCCTGGCCCAGCGGGGGATTCCGATTGCCGCGGTGTTGACGGATGACGCGGGAGAGATGCTGCTCCGGGCGTTGGAGATTCCCGTTGCCATCCTGCGGCAGGGGGAGGAGGTGGGCGCGTGCCTAGGCTCACTGACACGATAGGACGCATCGCCCGCCGATTTCCGCGGCCCGCCCCGGACGACTCGATCGCATCCCGGGCCGCCGTGCTCTTCGTGGTGCTCGTCGCGGTGGCCTCGGTTGCGGTGCAAGAGGAGTTTACGGTGCAGGCAGCCGGCGCGGCCATCGCCATCGTGGTGGGGTACGTGGTCAGCTACGTCCGCCGCCGCGCGGCCAACTGGTGGCTGAAGGCGGCGATTGCCATCCTGATTCTGGCGGTCGCGCGCGACTTTTTCACGGCGCTGGTCAATAACCCCTACGACCCCCGCATCCCGCTGGTGCGGCTGTTCCTGTGGCTGCAGGTCCTGCACGGTTTTGACCTGCCGGCCCGCAAGGACCTCAAGTACTCGCTGGCCAGCGCCATCGTCCTCATGGGCGTCGGCGCGGTGTACGCGCGCGACGCGGCCTTTGGGCTGTTTTTGATTCCCTTCGCGCTGGCCGCCGGTCTGGCGCTCGTGGCGATGCAAGCGGGTCCGGGAATGCCGATCCCGGAGCTGGTCGGGCCGGGGGTGCGGCTCGGTGGCGCGGTGCTGCTGGTGGCGGCGCTGCTGTTCGCGCTCATTCCACGCGGCGGCGGGCTGCGCGTGCGGTGGACGCCGGTGTCGCCGCGCCTGCTCTGGACCACCTCGCTGGCCGGGCGTATTGTTAACCCCGCCTATCCGGAGGAACCGGGAGCAGACCTGGAGCCCACCACCGCGGTGTTCAACCCGCAGGGCTACGTCGGGTTCTCTACGTTCGTGGACCTGCGGATGCGCGGGACGCTGGACGACACGCTGGTCATGCGCGTGCGGTCCACGCGGCCGGCGTTCTGGCGGGGGCTGGCCTTTGACACTTATATGAAGCGCGGCTGGCGCATGAGCGATCGGGCCGTGGACGAATATGCGTCCGACCAGCCGCGCCTGGCGCCCCGGCTCGGACCCGACGAGCCCTGGCCCGCCGGATCCGAGCAGGTGATCCAGACGTTCTACGTGGAAGCGAAGCAGCCGAACGTCATCTTTGCCGCGTACAGGCCGTTCGAAGTGTTCTTTCCCACCGGAACGATCGCCGTGGACCGTTACGCGGGCCTGCGCAGTCCGGTGCCGCTGGAGTCCGGAATGATCTACAGCGTGATCAGCCGCGTTCCGGTGCCGACGGCGGCACTCCTGGAACGGGACCGTGGAGACGTCCCGCCTGGGATCGGCGCCCGCTATCTGCCGCTGCCGTCGATTCCATCGCGGGTGCAGGAGCTCGCGCGGGAGCTGACGGTCCCATGGCCGAGCCCGTACCAGAAGGCGGCGGCGATCCAGCGCTACCTGGCGACAGGATTCTCATATACGCTGCAGGCCCCGCCCCTGTCCGCGGGCGCCGATGCGGTCGACGAATTCCTCTTCGTCACGCGGCAGGGGTCGTGTGAGATCTTTGCCAGCGCCATGGCTGTGCTGTTGCGGGCCGCCGGCGTGCCCGCGCGCCTGGTGACCGGTTACACCACCGGAACCTACAACATCTTCACAGGGTACTACGAGGTCCGCAACTCCGACGCGCACGCCTGGGTGGAAGTCTTCCAGCCCGGGGTGGGGTGGGTGGAGTTTGAGCCCTCGCCCGGATTTGCGTCCGCCGACGTTCTGGCCCGCGAATCCACGGGGCAGTGGTTGGCTCGCGACGCGCTCGCGTGGGTGGGGGCCGCGGCGGCGCGGCTGATCCGCCCGCTCTCGGACGCGAGGCCGGCAGAACCGCCGGTCCTCCTGCTGGCGGCCGGCGCCGTCGTGGTGGCCGTGGGGCTGCTCCGGGCTCGTCGAGACCGCCGTGGCCGCAGGCTATCATTCGGTGAGGACCACTACGAGGCCATGCTGAAGGTTCTGGCCCGTCGCGGATTTCTCCGCGGCCCGGCGACGACACCCCGCGAGTTTGCCGCACGGCTGCCGGAGCCGGTGCGTCCCGCCGCGGAGCTGATCACACGGACGTTCGAAGAAGTGCGCTACGGCCACCGGCAGCGTGACCCGGAAATGGACCTGGCGTCTGAACATGCCCTGGTGGAGTTGCGCCACGTGGTGCGGCGGGTGACCGGGCGATGAACCTGATCGCGTCCACGGCCGTCGTGTTTGTCCTCGGGACCATCCTGGGCAGTTTTCTGAACGTGGTGATTTACCGTCTGCCTAGGGGGCTCTCGATCGTACGGCCGGCGTCCCGGTGCCCGCACTGCGGAGCGGCCATCCGGCCGGTCGACAATATCCCGCTCCTCAGCTTCCTGATACTCCGTGGACGGTGCCGGGTGTGCCGGGCCCCGATCGGCTGGCGCTATCCCGCGGTCGAGACGGCCGCCGGGATCCTGCTGGCCGCGCTGTGGCTGCGCTTCGCGCAGTCGGGCGCGTGGACGGCGCTCGTCGCGGGCAGTGTGTTCTCCCTGGCGCTGCTCGCGGTGTTCTTCATCGATCTCGACCATCAGATCGTGCCGAACGCGATCACCTACCCCGGGCTCGTGGTCGGGCTGCTCCTCGCGATTCCCCAGGGGGTCCTCGTCTCGTCCGTGATCGCGGCCGCCGCCGCCGGGGGCTTCTTCCTGATCGTAGCGATGGCCAGCCGCGGCGGCATGGGCGGAGGGGATATCAAGCTGGCCGCGATGATGGGCGCGTTCTTGAGCTGGCCCGCGATTGCGTTGGCGCTGCTGGTCGCATTCGTGCTGGGGGCGGCCGCCGGGGTGCTACTCATCGCTGCAAAGAAGCGCTCGCGCAAAGACCCGATCCCATTCGGTCCCTCGCTGGCCGTCGGCGGTGTACTCGCGCTCTTCGCGTCCGGCGCGATCCTCCGCTGGTACCTCGGTTCCCCATAGCATCGCCGGAAGTTTTGTGGAAACATAATAGAAGGAGGCCGTGGCACGCGCCGTGCTGGTGTCTATGCCCCAAACGGGGAGGGCATGACCATAGGAGACCTCATGTCCTGGAAACCGGTGCGCCACAAAGACGGCCAGGCGGGCTTCACGCTGCTGGAGCTCATCGTCGTCATTGGGACCATTGCGGTGGTCCTTGGCGTCCTTGCGCTCGGCGTGCAGAAGGCCCGCGACGCCTTTTCCCTCCAGCGCGCGGCGACGCTGGTGATGTCGGAATTGCGCCGGGCGCAGGCGCGGAGCGTGGCCGAAAACGTGGACTACATGGTCGAGTTCGACGTGGTGACGGGGTCAGGCACGTCGACGGGACTGAAGATCTGGAAGGTGGGAACGCCGACCACTCTGGTCCGGACCGTGCAGTCCGAGTGGCCCTCCAACGTCCAGATCATGGACGGCCCGACCAACTTTCCGGCGTGTACTGCGCCGGCCGACACAGCCAACGACTGCGCGACGTTCAAGCCTCTGGGGTATGCCACCGCGAGCGGCCGCATGCGGCTGAAGGTGAAGTCGTCCGGCGTCGAGCAGGTCGAGGTCAAGGTCGAGTCGGCCACGGGGCGAGTGAGCGTGTCGCGGCTATGAGACACGAGCAGGGGTTTACCCTGATCGAGATCCTGGTGTCGCTGGCGATCTTCGCGGTCGTCATCATCGGCGCCCTGGGCGTGCTGGGCGCCGCGGGCTCCGGCGGCTTCCTTGAAGGGTTTCCCACCGGATTCCTCACGACGCGGGCGGCCCGGGACATGACGGCCGGCGCGGTGTACTTGCAGGCCTTCCAGGAAAATGCGTCGGGCCAAGTCAGCGCGGCGCTGGTCGCGGGCAGCTACTGTGAGGGACCCGACTGCTCCACGCCCAACCTGGCGTCCTCAGGGCTGACCGGCTGGCCCACGCCGCCGACACAGCCATACCAGCTGGACTGGCGCCGGCTGGATGTGACCATCGAGCGGTGGTATGCGTGTTTCGACGCGGCCGTCCCTCCCAAGTTCGTGAAGTACAGTGTGACCCCGGGCGTGGGCTGCACCACTGATACCACCCAAGAGTACCTCGTGCGCATCCGCTCCGTCCTGACCTGGCGGTACCGGAACGTGACCCGGACCCTGCAGGTGGACCGGTTCCTCCCATGACCCTGCCTCTGGCACGGCTCCACCGCGCGCAGCGGGGCGTCACACTCATCGAGCTCCTGGTCTCGCTGGCCGTGTTCGCGCTGTTCATGCTGATGATTGACGCCGTGTTCAGCAGCGCCCGCACCAGCTCGCGCAAGACCGAGGTGGCCGCGGACGTGCAGCAGAACGCGCGTGTCGCCACCGAGCGGGTGACGCGCGAGATCCGGGAAACCAGCGTCGTGGAGGTCGTGTACGACAACACGACGCCGGGACACAGCCAGATTGTCTTCAAGTCGGCCCGGTTGAATGAAGACAACAACAAGTTCTGCCTCTACACGCGCCTCACGACGGGCCTCGGGTACGACGCGCGCTGCTACACCTTCGCGGGCGGCAACATTACGCCCCCGCCGTACACCAGCCCGGAGCCGATTGTCCCGCGGGGGACGTATACGCCCATCTGGCAGCGCTACGTCGGATACTACGTCGTGGATACGCCCGATGGGATGCATGAGCTCCGCCGGGTCGTGGGCGACCTCAGCCAGCCGACGACCGTGCTGAACCTCGGGTTGCTCACCGGCGGAGATATCATCGCTACGATGATTGAAAGCTTTGATGTCGGTGTTTCCGGCGGGATCGTCTCGGTGACCCTGAAGGCCAAGGGTACCGAGGTCGTGCAGGGCAGGGCGATTCCGGACCAGGAGATTCTCCTGCCCGGGCAGTCGATGACGCGCAACTGACCTTGCCGCGCCGGCAAGGAACTCAGAGAGCCGTTGGTGAGGACGATGTTTGCACGCGCACGAAGACTGATTGAGCAGATCCGGTCGCGCGACCGCGGGGCGGCGCTGATCACCGTCCTGCTGTTCGTGGTGCTGGTGTTCATTCTTATCACGGCGATGCTGTCGGTGACCGGCAACGAGATCGTTATCGCCAGTTTGCAGCGGGACGGGGTCCGGGCATCGGAACTCGCCCAGGCCGGGATCCAAGAGGCGATCCGGAGAGTGGAGATGGGACGGCCGTTCAGTGTTCCGTTTACGAGCGTACTCGATTCTCGGGTCAACGTCACGGTCACGCGGGTCTTCACCGGCTCGAACTCCGCCTACCTGGAGATCACGGCGACGGCATCCAATGTCGGCGCGGCCACGCGAAAGCTGACGGCGCTGGTGCTGCAGCAGATCATCGCGTTCCCGCCGGACATCACTTTTGCGGCCAGCGTCAGCGAGTCCGGCAGTGCCGCGATCACCTGCGGTGATGCGTATGCGAGGTCGTTTATCCAATACAAGAGCTACCCGACCAACGCCTGTGCGCCGCCGCAGACCATCACCTACGCGGGCTGGCGGGTCAGCAAGACGCCGGGCAGCGGTCCCGCGGTGGCTCCCTGCTACACGCACCTGGGATGCACGACGGCAAACCCCGGCAACCCCGACGTCGCCAACTGGTATCCCGGTACGCGGCTGGGAGTGAGTGAGACGACGGCGGCTGGACAGGATATTCTCGCGTTTCAGGCCAACGCCGAGGCAAATGGATGCGCGGTACTCCCCCCCTACAACACGACCGTCCCCACCGGTGCCATTCTACAGACCAACGTCACGCTCGCCGCGCCCATCGACCAGTACGGATTTGACCCCGACGACCCGTCGGGGACGGTGCCCTCACAGCTGGACCCCGACCTCTTCCCCTGCGGGTTGCCATTCAAGTGGGTGTCGCAAGGCCCGGCCGATAATCCTCCGTTCCTCGACGAGAACGGGGCCTTCGTCCCGGGCGGGAACCCGCCGAATACCCGCTGGTTCAAGACCATTGTGTTTGAGGAATGGTTTGACAATTACTGGCGGTTTGATGAGGCGAAGATGACAGCGGTGAAGCGCGGGAACGGGCTCGGCACCGCGGCATGCATCGACAGCATCTGCGTGAAGGCGAACGCCGCGGACCCCGACCCGACGGTCCAGCCGGACCTGCAGCGGTATCCCGAGTACGGCGCGGTCCCGCCGTTTCCTGAAACCAGTTCGGTCACGAACAACTATGATTGTTCGAAGACCGGCATCGGGACGCTCCCGAGCCTCCCGACGGCCTGCAACAGGATTGACGGCACCCCGGCGCCCACGGATCATATGGGCTGCAAGAAGCCCGAGATGACGGCCGCCTACTGCACGCAGACCGAGCAGAAGGTCTTCGTCCTCAACGGAGACTGGACGGTCAACGGCAACATCGGCGGGCACGGCACCCTCGTGGTCAACGGGAACCTGATCGTGAATGGGACGTTCGACTACTGGGGCACCATCATTGTCAACGGCACGCTGCAGGCGGGTACAGGCGCCGTGAACATTCACGGCGGCCTCGTGGCGCAGTCCACCCTGCAGCTGATCGGAAACATCAGCGTGGAGGGCGGCGGGACAGTGACGAACGTCCCGACCGGCCACTCGCTGGTCATCGGAAAGGCCTGGTGGGAACGGTAGTTCG
>JBIOWP010000004.1:0-15695 GCA_044868695.1 bacterium | reverse complement strand
ATGCCTATCTCCTCCAGGTCGTCCGGTACATTCACCTCAATCCTGTCGACGCGGGTGTGGTATCTGATCCGCTGACGTATCCCTGGAGCAGTCATCACCTCTACCACCAACAGCAGCCGCCTACCTGGCTGGCCCGTGACAAGATCCTGGCCTTCTTCCGCGATCTTTCCGCATTCGACGAGTTCATCGCCGAAGGCAATGAGGCCAGTTTGCTGGCTTTCTACGCGCGGAAGCGCTGGAGCCTATTCTTGGGCGATGAGGGCTTCGTCCAGCACGCTCTTCAGCCCGTACGCATGTCCGCCGAACACCCCCGAACCGAACGCACGCCTCAATTCCCATGCCTTGACGCGGTCAGCCGATTCGTCTGTCAGCGCACCGGGGCGTCCCCGGAGTCGCTGCGGGCCGGCCGGCAGGGGCGCCGGAACCTGCCTCGTAGCCTCGCGGTCTACCTGGCGAGTCGGGTCGCGGGGTTTCCACACCAGGAGATCTGCGAATACTTCCACCTCGGCACGCACGGTGCCGTCACGCGGGTCTGCCAGCGAACAGAACGGTTGCTGTCAAATGATGCGGGGGTTCGTGAGTTAATTGATCTGA
Source organism: bacterium (assembly GCA_044868695.1). Classification (GTDB taxonomy): domain Bacteria; phylum Sysuimicrobiota; class Sysuimicrobiia; order Sysuimicrobiales; family Kaftiobacteriaceae; genus JBIOWP01. The sequence goes on along the minus strand of JBIOWP010000004.1, from coordinate 15,101 downwards.
GGGTAAAGGCTTAATCGATCATGAGCCTAGTTGTGCTAAGTCAGGACTTGACCCCTTACCTCATAACTGGACCATCAGCCGGATTGTGCTAAGTCAAGACTTGACCCGCTCCTGACCCCATTGCCGCAAGGTTTCCGGTGTCATCCGCAGCATGTAATTAGCGAAAGGCCTTTCGCCCCGCACGCTTAGAGTAAAACATATAGATTCGGCCTGTCTCAAACAATGCGACACCGATAATGCCAGGCCAGAAGGCTGACAATTCCAGACTGGGTAGTTTCCCCAACACCATCGAAAAAATCTGAACTCCGACCAGTGAAAGTCCCACGCTGCGCAGGAACATGACTCTGAGCACATCGTTCATTTCTGCGGTCTCCCGCGCTGCTGCAAAGGAACGCGCAACTTTGATACCGCCCACTATCCACAGAAAAGCAATCCACCAACAGGCTCCTGCAGCTAGTCCCATGAGAACACGCATCGTATCATGTCCCTCCTAGAAGCAACTGAGGGTTGGAATGCACGTAACTATGTGTTGCATCTCGGGCAGCGTTTCTGCCCAAACCGCCCCGCTAAAGTACGTAGAGTCCAATATGTACGCGCCAATGAACAGTCGGAGACCCATTTCGGTAATGACATTCTTATATGCGTCTTTTATCCATGGCTGAGTTTGCCCTGCTCGCGCTGCTATGATGAACGAGACTGTCGCTGCGAAACCTTCAACACTCAGGATTGTAGCTGAGGCATAGTACAGACCTTTGATGAACTGCCACAAGTCCCTCGCAGAATGGGCCGGCACTGTGTTGCCAATTGCAATGGCCACCCCTAGAGCCTGCATCGCCGCTTCGTGTCCGAGAATCCTGCTCAGCTCGAGATATGCTTGGTATTCGGCTACGGTGACCGGGTCGATAACTTGGCCGCTCCCCTCCCAGGCCGCTGTCGCGGCTTGTTGGCGCTGATCATTCAGGCACGACAAGTCCCCGCCGCATCCTCCTCCACCTGCGTCGTCGACCGTTCCTGTTGGGTCAATCAAGATGAGTGGGTTGTTTCTGACATAAGCATAGAAGTTTAAGGTCAGCGGTTCATATGGATTCCGGACAGGATCCTCGCCCAGCCACCGCCCAATCGACGGGTCATAGAACCGTGCTCCCATGTGATACAGATCGCTCGCCGTGTCGAGTTCCGCCCCTGTGAAGCGGTACTTCCCGTGACCTGATCCCGTGCTCACCCGCACAGTGCCCCAGGCATCGTAGAGCATGGACGCAGCGACACCACCTGCCTCATCGGTAAGAGCCGTGGTCGAGCCCAGCCCATCGGTGTGGTAGTATCGGCGGTTGCCGGGCTCGGCGCGGGAGAGCAGGTTCCCGAAGATGTCCCGGTCGAGTTGGGCGGTCATTGCCCCGGCCCCGTCGGTCTCCCAGATCGGGCGGATGTCGTCGTGATAGTACCTGGTGGCTCCGTCCGGGCCCACGCGCTGGATCTTCAGCCCGTCGCCGTTGTAGGTGTAGGTGGCGGTCCCACCCGCCCCCACCGCCTGCGTCATGCGGTTGAACGGGTCGTACGTGAAGCTTTGGCCGGCAGACGTCCCGGTGAGGTTCCCGTTGGGGTCGTACGTGTACACGACGGCAGCCGCCTGCGTGAGGCGGTTGTTTGAGTCGTAGGTGTAGGTCGTCACGCCGCTGGGGGCCGTTTGCGTCAGGCGGTTTCCCACCGGATCGTAGGTCCAGGACCACGTCCCGTAGGTCCCCGGATAGGAGGCCTGGATGAGGCGGTTCAGCGCGTCATACCCGAAGGTGGTCGTACCGGATGAATCCCCCTGCGTAATTCGGTTCCCGTTCGCGTCGTAAGTGTAGGCTATGGTCTGAAATGCTGCCCCGCCCGGCGCTTTGTGGGTAATTGAGGACAGCCAATTATTGGCCAGGTAGGCGTAGCCCGTGGTCGTCCCGTTGGGCTGGGTCAATTGAGTGCGGTTGCCTGCGCCGTCGTAGCCGAAGGTCCAGGATAGCGTCCCCTGCGTAATCTGCGTCAAGCGGTTGGCGGCGTCGTAAGTGTAACCAAGCGTAGCCGTGCCACCCGGGTACGTGAGGCTCGTCCGATTCCCGGCCTTGTCATATGAGTACTGCACACTCCTGGTATCCGGATACGCAACCCTCGTCAGCCGATCCACAGAGTCGTAGGTGAATCCCGTAGTGCCAGTCGGGTCGACCAGCGTCAGGCGATTGCTATTTGCGTCAAACGTGTACGAAACGGTGATCCCGCCGGCGCTCACCTGCGTCAGACGGTTGACTTGATCGTAGGTGTAGGTATGCAGCACACTCTTCCGGTCCCGCATCGACGTCCGGTTGCCCGCTGCATCATAACCGTAGGTCGTGATCTGGTTGAGAGGGTCTGTTACCTGGGTCATACGGTTCGCCGCGTCGTAGGCAAAGGTCGTCGCAAGATTGCGCGCGTTCGCGATCCGGATGAGGTTTCCGGCCGCATCGTAAGTGTAGCTAGTGACGCTGTTCAGCGCGTCCGTGATGGACGTCAGCCGGTCGCGGTTGTCGTAGGCGAATGTCGTGGCCTGGAGCTTCGGGTCCACGGTCCGCGTTTGGTTGCCGCTCGCATCGTACTCATGCGTCACCCTGTTGTTGAGCGGGTCGGTCACGGTGGTTACGAGCCGCCTGGCGTCGTAGGCCGCCGCCCAGGTCTGCCCGTTCCCGTTGGTCATCGTCACCTGATCGTCGCTCGTGTTGTACGTGACTAAGGTAGTCCCACCGACCGGCGGGGTGATCGTCTGAATCTGCCGCCGAGGCGTGTAAGCGTAAGTTGTAATGTTCCCACGGGGGTCGGTCACCGAGGCCACCCCGCCCCAGAGAGTGTACGAATACTGCGTCAGCGCCTCGTCGAGGGTCCCGGCCGCCCTCCGTACGCTTGTCAGGTTGTTCTTGGTATCGTATATGTAGTCCGTTCGGATCCCGCGCGGGTTCGTCACGCTGACCAGGTTGTCCTTGCCATTGTACGGCAGGGTGCTGACGCTGTCCCACGCCAGGTTTGTGGTGAGATTCAACGTGCCGCTCCCCTGGACGATCTGCGTGACCTTGTTGTGCGTATTGTACGCATACGTCGTGATGTTGTTCCGGCGTCTGTGACTTGAGTGATATTGCGGCGGGTATCGTAGGCGAATTGCGCAGCGTTGCCCAGCGGATCGGTGATCTTTACAACATTCCCGTCCGAGACATCGTAGACGGTCTGATTCAAACGAGCGTCAGTAACAGTGGTCTTGATCACCCGGTACGGTGACACCGACTCATGCGTGTACGCGTAGGTCGTTTCCTTGAGGTCAGGACCGACGACTTTCGAGACTCGGGGGGTGCCGTCCGGCCCGGTCGTCCACTCAACGGTGCTGGCAAAGCCTCTCGCGTTGGTGACGCTCGCCAAGAGGCCGCCGGCGTATGTGTACTGAGTGATCTGCCCCGCAGCATTCGTGACCGAGGTGACCTTGAGACTTGTCCCAGCGTATGCGTAGGTCGCAGTACGGCCATATGGGTCGGTCGCAGTCTTGACCCGATAGACCGTGACGGATTGAATGCATCGTGGGGTACCAAAGGGACCACTCTCTCCCTCTGCCACGCACACAGTGTATGCCTGCTCGTAGGCGTACTGCGTCTGCCGCCCCACCGGATCGGTCACGGCCACCACATCCTCGGTCGCGCTACCCGGGAACGCGGCATGCGTGTACGTCATCACGTTTCCGTTCGAGTCGCGTTCTTCGCTGATGAGATTGGCCTTAAACTTCCGCACGACACCTTTGGGAAGGGAGACCACGTGCCACCCATCCCAGGTGCAGTCGCTCGGCGCAGCCTGCGTCGTGCTCAAGACTCGAAGTCCCACGCCTGTTTGCAGCTGGCCGCCCGGACCCGGGTCGCCTTCGGGCAACTGGGGCTCGCAGGTGTAGTGGATGTCCATCGTGCTGTATGTGCCGATGTCCTTGACGTATGTCCGCCACAGATTCGTCGCGTCGCTTCTCTCGGAAAGAAACCGATAGGAAGACCGGTTGCCGTCCGCCTCGAGGAAGTCACCACCCACGACATCGCGAAGATAGTTAAACTGCCATCTGAACGGACCGTTGTTAGGTGGAGGCGGGTAGTATGAACCCACCGGCACCGGATCAGGGCTTGGCTGGGTATTCGTGTAGGAGCGCACCACCAGGGGCACCCGGCCTGGTCCCCAGATATCAACGACTCTGACGGTTAGGTGGCCATCGCGTACGTCCACATCGATCGAGATCTCAGGAGTTTGCTGCTCCGGCTCCTGTCCAAGAGGGTCTTCAGCGACGGGCAGGGGTGGCGCGACGGCCGCGTAGGCAGGAGGCACCAGATCGGGCAGCAGGCTGACACTTACAAAGACCGCCGTTAGAACCAGTGTCAGGCAAACCCTTCCCCGACGCCGCCATCTCCTCATGGGATTCCCTCCACCATTTCGAGTGGGCGCAAGGTACATTGGTGTCAAATAACTGGCTGAGACGATAACAGTAACGTGGGGGAAAACCACTAAGGGAAGTTGCCTATTTCGTGGAAGGTATTTTACTGACAAACAACTGTACGATGAAGTTAACGGGTGGTTAGCGGGTAGCCAGGATCTCCGCCAGGTGCAGGGCGCGCACCGGGCTCTGCCGCCGGGAAAGGCCGCCGGCGATGTGCATCAGACAGCTGGCGTCGGTGGCGGTGACCACCTCCGCGCCGGTGGCCTCGATGGCGCGGATTTTCGTGTCCAGCATCGATCCGGACAGCGCCGCGAACTTCACGGAAAACATCCCCCCGAAACCGCAGCACTCCTCCACCCCGGCCAGCGGCCGCAGTTCCAGGCCCCGCACACCGGCCAGCAGCCGCAGAGGCTGCGTCCGCACGTGGAGCCCGCGCAGCCCGTGGCAGGACGCGTGGTAGGTGACCCGGTGGGGAAAATGGGCGCCGACGTCCTCGGCCCGAAGCACGTCCACGAGGAACTCGCTCAGCTCGTAGGTGCGCCTGCCCAACTCCGCCGCCCGCCCGGCGAGCGCCGGGTCATCGCGCAGCATCATCGGAGAAAACTCCCTGACCATCGCGACGCATGACCCGCTGGGCGCGACGACGGCGTCGTAGGATTCGAAATCCTGGATGAATTTGCGGACCAGCCGCGCGGCTTCCGGCCAGAATCCGTCGTTGAACGCCACCTGACCGCAGCAAGTCTGGGCCTGGGGAAAATCGACGTCAACACCTAAGCGGCGCAACACCGTTGCGGTAGCCTCACCGACCGCGGGAAACAACTGATCAACGAGGCAGGTTACAAAGAGGGCGGCACGCACGATTCACGATTCACGTTTCACGATTCACGAGGCCCAGGGCCGACGGGTGCGGCCACAGGGACCGCCTCACGCAAGTACCGGGCGGCCTCCTCCGGCACCACCGGGTTGATGTAGAATCCGGAACCCCACTCGAACCCGGCGACCTGGGTCAGCCTCGGGATGATCTCGAGGTGCCAGTGGTAGGCATGCTTTGCCTCCACCCGATACGGGATGGTATGGACAATGAAGTTGTACGGTGGGTTGTTTAGACACGTGTGCAAGCGGTGCAGCGTCTCATGCAGCGCGCGGGCCAGGGGCCCTTCCTCGCCCGCGGGCAGCGCGCCGAAGTCGGCCTCGTGGATCTTCGGCAGGATCCAGGTCTCAAAGGGGAATCGGGACGCGTACGGCGACAGCGCAATGAAGTGCTCGTTTTCGAAGATGGCCCGCGACGGATCGGCGCGCTCGTGCTCCAGCAACGCGCAGTAAATGCAGGTGCCGTGCTGGCCGAAATAGCGCTGCGCGGCCTCGAGCTCTTCGGCGACCCGCTTGGGAACGACCGGCAGCGCGATCAGTTGGGAGTGGGGATGAGACAGTGACGCGCCCGCCGTGCGGCCGTGGTTCCGAAAGAGTAGGGCATACTCGAACCGGATATCGCCGCGGAGGTCGCGGTAGCGCTGCAGGTAGGCCCGGATGACATCCGCCACGTGCTCCACCGGCAGCAGCGCGAGGTGGGTATGGTGGTCGGTCGTCTCGATGATGACCTCGTGCGCCCCCACCCCGTCCATGCGGGTGAAGAGCCCGTCCTTCGTCCGTTCGGTGCTCCCTTCGATGCGTAGCGCCGGGTATTTGTTGGACACTACCCGCACAGTCCAGCCCGGGGTGTTCGGCGCGGTTCCCGGCGCGCGGACGGCATAGATCTCCGGCGGCGTGCGGGCCTCGCGCCCTTCACAGAACGGGCACCGGTCCAGATCGTTGACCTCGATGCCTTCGTGCTTGAAGTCCGTGGGGCGCGCCGCCCGTTCCGTCGCGATGATGACCCAGCGACGGGAGATCGGATCTTTTCGGAGCTCAGGCATGCCACACCGTTTCGTGTGCCATCACTTATCCCCTACCCCCGCAGCGCCCGTTCTCGACTCCGGGCAATCGTCCGTTCATACAAGGCCAGATACTTCTTCGCCGACGCGGCCCAGGAGAAGTCCGCGGTCATTCCGGCCCGCTGCAGGCGCCGCCAGGTCTGTGGGGTCTGGAAGGCGTCTACCGCGCGGCGCACGGCTTCCAGCAGCGCCTGCCGGGTGTACTCCCCGAAGACGAATCCGCTGGCCGTCCCGGCCCGCAGAGCTTCCGGCGCGGCATCGACAATCGAGTCGGCCAGCCCACCGGTGCGCCGGACCACCGGCACCGTGCCGTACCGGAGGCTGTACAGCTGGTTGAGCCCCGACGGCTCGTACCGCGAGGGCATGAGGAAAATGTCAGCCCCCGCCTCGATCCGGTGCGCCAGCGCGTTGTCAAAACCGATTCGCACCCCGGCCTGCCGCTTGCGCCGGCGGGCGACGTCTGCGAACAACTGCTCATACCGCGGATCACCGGTTCCCAGGACCACCAGCTGCGCCTGCAGGTCGAAGATCTCGTCCATGGCGGCGGCGACGAGATCCAGCCCCTTCTGATCCGCCAGCCGCGTCACCATGCCGATCAGAGGTCGGTCGGGGCGCTCGTACAGGCCGAATTCCTTCTGCAGGTGATCTTTGCAGATGCGCTTACCGGTGAGGTCGTCCACCTTGTACCGCGCCGGCAGGAGAGAGTCATGGGCCGGGTCCCACACTCCGTAGTCCACCCCGTTCAGAATTCCAAACAGGTCGTCCGTCCGATCGCGCAGGACGCCATCCAGCCCGGCTCCGAACTCCGCGGTCTGAATCTCGCGCGCGTAGGTCTCGCTGACGGTGTTGAGCAGGTCCGAGAAGACGAGCCCTCCCTTAAGAAGGTTGACCTGGGCCCAGAATTCCAGGCCCGCCGGCGTATACATCGATGAGGGCAGCCCTGTCACCGAAAACTGGTCCGCGGGGAACAGTCCCTGGTACGCCAGATTGTGGATCGTTACCAGGGTGGCCGCGCGGCGCGCCTGTCCACTGGCGATGATCGGGGGGATGAGGGCGGTCTGCCAGTCGTTGCAGTGAAAGAGATCAGGCTGCCAGGTGCCGTGCTCCAGCCACGCCAACGCCGCTCGAGAAAAACACGTGAATCTCGCAAGGTTGTCGGGGTAATCGCGGCCTCCCTCACCGTACAGCCCGTCGCGATCGAACAGACGCGGCTGATCCACCAACCACAGCGGGACCCCGGTGTCCGGCATCGTTCCGTCGAGGATCGTCACCGGAATGCGTTCACCGCCTGCAACTACCTCGACTGTGCCGGCCGCGCGCCATCCGACGGTCCCGATGGCGCGATACCGTGGCAGGAGGATCCGGACGTCAACGCCGAGAGTGGCCAGCGCCGCCGGCAGCGCACCCGCGACGTCGGCCAGCCCGCCCGTCTTCGCCAGCGGCACGGCTTCAGAAACACAGAAGAGAACTTTCATCGTCGCCCATCGCCGATGAGGGCGAGATAGATGTCGTTGACGTTCGTGCGCGTCGGGCCGGTCTGAATCAGATCGCCGAGCTGCTCGAAGTACGAATAGGCATCGTTGTCTGCAAGGACGCGCGCAGCGTTGAGACCGAGCGAGTGAGCCCGGGCCGCCGTGTCTCCGTCCACCAGGGCGCCCGCCGCGTCGGTCGGACCGTCGGTGCCGTCGGTGCCGAACGCGCCGACGACCGTTTCCGGCCAGCCAGCAATCACCTGGCCCGAGGCGAGCGCAAACTCCTGACACCGCCCGCCGCGCCCCGTTCCGCGGACCGTCACGGTGGTTTCCCCGCCGGCGAGCAGGCAGGCCGGCGGCGAAAGCGGTATCCGCCGTACGCGGACACTCCTGACAACGCTACAGAACACCCGGGCCGCCTCGCGCGCCTCCCCCTCGAGAAATGTCGTGAGCACGAGGGTCCGAAAACCCAACCGGCGCGCCTGCGCGGCCGCTGCGGTGACCGCCTGCTCGTTGCTCCCCACGACAGCGGTGTACACCCTTCGGAAAAGCGGGTCCCCGGGCTTGGGTGTTTCAGCTTCGGCACCTGCAGCGCCCCGGCGCAGGTGGGCCAGCGCAGGCGCCGGCATCCTGTCTTCCAAACCGTAGCGGCGCACGATGTCCAGCACGTCCGCGTAGGTCGTCGGATCGGGCGCCGCCGGTCCGGACGCAATGGCGTCCAGGGGATTGCCCAGCACGTCGGACAGAATCAGCACCACCATCCTGACGGGTGACGCCTGCGCCAGGCGGCCGCCGGCGATACGCGATAGATGCTTGCGCACCGCGTTGACCTCCTGGATCGTGGCGCCGCTGCGGAGCAGCAGATCGGTGACCGCGACCTGATCGTCCAGGCTCACGCCGGGCACCGGCGCCGGCAGCAGGGCCGATCCGCCGCCTGAGAACAGGCAGATGATCAGATCCCCCGGCGCGGTGCCGCGCACAAGCTCAAGCATCTGCTCTGCGCCGCGCTGTCCCGCCGCATCGGGCAGCGGATGGCCGGCTTCCACCGCGCTGAGACGCCGGAGGGGCACGGCGTGGCCGTACTTCACGACCACGAGGCCGCCGGAGACCCGCGGGCCCAGGACCCGCTCGACCGCGGCGGCCATCGGGGCCACGGCCTTGCCCGCGCCAACGACCACAATACGGCGGATCCGCCGTAAGTTATAGCGCCGCTGCCCCACCCGCAGAATCTCGCCGCGGCGCGACACCTGCTGTTTCACCGCCTCCGACGGTTCGACGGCGCGGACGGCCGCAGTCAAGATGGCGGCCGCCTTTCGACGGAAGACGGAATTCGGCTTGTTCTTGGAGTGAATGCCAGGTTCAATCCGCAATCGTCAATCCGCAATCCGCAATGGGTTCACTGCATCTCCCACAAGGGACTCGTGCCATTGGGACGCACGGCTTCAACGTGGACGCCGCGGATGCCCTCACGCTCGAGCGCCCACTGGACCGTGTCGCGAGCCAGCGGGGTGAGGTTGTTGATGTCGCTGAGGTGCACCAGGAAGACCGTCTGCGGCCGGGTCGACGCCGCTTCCACGACCACGCGCGCGGCGGCGTCATTAGAGAGGTGTCCGGTGGGGCCCAGGATGCGATTCTTCAGAAACCAGGGATAGGGACTGACCGACAGCAGCCGCAGGTCGTAGTTGGCCTCCAGGATCACGACGCTGGCGTCCCGCGCCCGTGCAACCAGCTCGTCGCCCGCCGCGCCCAGATCCGTCGCGATGAGCACGCTGGCCTCCGCGGATGAAATTACGAACCCCACCGGTTCCGCGGCATCGTGCGGCACGGGAAACGCTTCAACCCGCAGCCTCCCGACCTGAAACGGCACGGCCGTGGCAAACCGCTCAGTTGCCGTCCCGTTCAGCAGCCCGGCCGCGGCGGCCAGTGTGCCCTCGTTGGCCAGCACCGGCGCATCGAGGAGCCGGGACAGCGCGCCGGCGCCTTTGGCGTGGTCGTCGTGCTCGTGCGTCAGCAAGATGGCGGTGATCGGCGCGGCCTCGGGCAGATCAACCAGCTCACGGGCAACGACCTCGGCGGGCAGCCCAACGTCAACGATGAGCCGCGTTCCGGCCCCTTCGAGGAAGAGCGCGTTGCCGCTGCTGCCGCTGCGCAGGATGCGGAGACGAAAGGGAGTCGTGGAGATCATGCCGCTGTGGTGCTTTCCTGCCGGCGGCCGCTAACTCCTCCGAACGCCGAGTCCAAGGGCCAGCGCGGCGGCCAGGGCGACCGCGAGAACCCAGTTCACGGCCACCGTGCGCAGGCGCAGCGCCTCCGCCGGAAGCGCCTCCCACACCGCGGTGCCGGCAGTGACGCGGGTCGCGTTCGTGGACATGGCGCGCCCCGGAAGCCGCACGCTCACCTGGAGGCTGCTCACGGCCGCGCCGGGTCCGGGCGCAACTTCAGGACGCAGCCGCAGCGTAAAGGCATATGTGGTCGCGATGATCCAGGAGCGCTTGACGAAGGCGGCCTCACCTAGCGACCCGATGGGAATGTTGACGATCCGCCCGACGGCCGGTTCGTCCACCCGGATGTCGAGCAGGAACTGGCCGTCCCCGGCGACCCGCACGAAACCTTCGAACTGCGTTCCTCCAGTCAGAAACAAGACGAGAATCAGGACGGCGGCGGCGCCGGAGAGAAACCCTCTGGTCCACGGACTCACCCGCCCGCGCCCCGGTCAGTCATAGCCCAGGTCGGCCAGCCGGGCCTCGTCGATGCCGAAGTGGTGGGCAATCTCGTGCACGACGGTCTTGCGGATCTCCTCTGCGATCTCCTCATCGGTCTGGCACTCCGACTCGAGGGGACCTTGAAAGATGGTGATCTTGTCAGGCAGCAGCGGGTCGGCGACCACCCCGCGATCGATCAGCGGAACTCCCTCGTACAGCCCGAACAGCGTCTCCCCCGGCTCCAACTCGACGTGGGCGAAATGGTTCTCATCCGGCCAGTCTTCCACCACGATGCCCACGTTGTCCATCCGGGCGCGGATCTCCTCAGGGATGGACAGGAGGGCCTGGGCCACCAGCGCTTCGAACCTCTTGCCCGAAAGGCGCATCACTTTCAATCTACACAACCTACACAGGCTACACAACCTACACAATCGAGCCGCTGCGCAGGAATTTCACCCGGCCCCCATCGGTTAGACTAAATAGTAGATAGAGTAGATTGTGTAGGTTGTGTAGGTCGTGCGGGTTGAGTGGGTTGTGAAGATTGAATTCTTGTATTGGGAAGAGTGCGCGTCGCACGAGCAGGCGCTGCAGCGACTCCGTGAGGTGTTGGCCGAAAGAGGGATCGCCGACCGGATCCAGTTCATCGAGGTGACGACCGATCAGCAGGCAGACGCCCTGCGCTTTCCGGGGTCGCCGACGATCCGGATCAATGGTCGCGACCTCTTCTCCACGCCCGAGGGCCCGTACGGACTGACCTGCCGCGTGTATCACACAGACGACGGACGCGTGACGCCGCTGCCGACAGCAGAGATGATCCGCAGGGCGATCGACCGCGTTCTCCAGTGAAGGGAGTGAACGCAGATGGCCATCTCGCTTGAGTCCAAGCTCATCCCGTTCTCGCTGAAAGGCACCGAGGGGAAGGTGCACGAGCCCGAAGACTATGCCGCCGCCAGGGTGCTCGGCGTCATCTTCACCTGCAACCATTGCCCCTACGCGCAGGCGTGGGAAGGGCGCCTGATCCAGAGCCAGCGGGACTATGCCGGCCGGGGCGTGCAGTTCCTGCTGATCAACTCCAACGACCCCGCGAAATACCCCGCCGACAATTTTGAGCAGATGCAGCAGCGGGCAACGGACAAGCAGTACCCCTTCCCTTATTTGTTTGACGCGACCCAAGAGGTCGCAAAGCAGTATGGCGCCACCCGCACTCCGGAGATCTTCCTCTTTGACACGGGGCGCGCGTTACGCTACCACGGCGCGCCCGACGACAACTACGAGGACGCGAAGGCGGTGCGCCAGAGCTACCTGCGGGATGCGATCGAAGCGGTGCTGGCCGGCAAGACCCCCGCGATCACCGAGACGAAGCCGGTAGGCTGCTCCATCAAGTGGAGATAACGGGCGTCACGTCCGTCATTGCGAGCCCGAAGGGCGAAGCAATCTCCTCACAAGGGGATCGCCACGGCCCTTCGGGCCTCGCGATGACATGCTAGACGTCATAGTACAGGTGGAACTCCGCCGGGTGCGGCCGCATCCGGATGAAGTCCCCTTCCTTGTGCCGCTTCAGGTGAATCCACGTCTCGATGAGATCCGGCGTGAACACGCCGCCCTCCAGCAGGAAGGCGTGATCCGCTGCGAGCGCGGCCAGCGACTCATCGAGTGAGCCTGGGAGCTGCTTGACCTTCTTCGCCTCCGCCTCCGGCAGCTCGTACAGGTCCACGTCCATCGGATCGCCGGGATCGATTTTCCGGCGGATGCCGTCCAATCCCGCCATCAGCAGGGCGGCGAACGCCAGGTAGGGGTTGGCGGCCGGATCCGGTGGCCGGTATTCGATGCGCTTGGACCGCGGGCTCGTCGAGTAGACCGGGATGCGCACCGCGGCGCTGCGGTTGCGGCGCGAGTAGACCAGGTTGACCGGGGCCTCGAACCCGGGGACCAGCCGCCGGTACGAGTTTGTGGTCGGCGCGCAGAACGCCATGAGCGCCGGCGAATGGGTGAGCAGCCCGCCGATGTAGTACTTCGCCATCTGGCTCACCTGCGCGTAGCCGTTGGCGTCGAAGAACAGGTTGGTGTCTTCCTTCCAGAGGCTCTGATGGCAGTGCATGCCCGACCCGTTGTCGCCGAAGATCGGCTTGGGCATGAACGTGGCTGTCTTGAAGTGCTGGCGGGCGACCATCTTGGTGAGGTACTTGTACAGCATGAGGCGGTCGCCCATGTCGGTCAGCGTGGAGAAGCGCAGGTCGATCTCGCACTGGCCGGCCGACCCTACCTCGTGGTGATGGACCTCGACGTCCATCCCCGCCTCTTTCATCTTCAAGACCAGCTCGGAGCGGAAGTCCTGCAGCGAGTCGGCCGGAGGCACCGGGAAGTAGCCTTCCTTGTGGCGTGGCTTGAACCCCAGGTTGGGCTTTTCGTCGCGCCCCGTATTCCAGGCTCCCTCGGCCGAATCGATCGCGTAGAATGCGGAGTGCTGGGTCAAGTCGTAGCGGACGTCGTCGAACACGAAAAACTCCGCTTCCGGCCCCCAGTAGGTGGTCGTCGCGATCCCCGACTTGGTGAGATAGGTCTCGGCCTTCTGGCCGATGTACCGGGGATCGCGTGTGTACCGCTCACGCGTGACGGGGTCGACGACGTCGCAGATCAGCAGCAGCGTCGGCACCCGGAGGACGGGATCGACGCGGGCGGTGCGGGCATCGGGCACCAGCAGCATGTCGCTCTCGTCGATGGCCTGAAACCCGCGGATGCTGCTGCCGTCGAATCCGATCCCCTCGATGAACATGCTCTCGTCCAGCTCGTCGGTCGGCGCCGAGAAGTGCTGCCAGGTGCCCACCAGGTCGGTGAACCGGAAATCCACCATCTGCACCCCCTGGCGCCGGCATAGGTCGATGACCTGGGACGGATTGACCAGCCCTTGGTCCGCGAGATGATTGCGAATCTGTTCCTTCATGCGATCGGCCTCCTATGAGATAGTGTCAGCGTTCGATGGGCTTTGCGTCACTCGGATCTCCGTGCCGTCCGAAATCCACCGCAGCGCTTCGGCGCACCAGCGCACCCGGTCCCGGAGCCTGGGCAGCGTGTCGGCGCCGACGTCCCAGTAATCGTCGACCGATGACTCGTACCATCGTCCCCGCACGTACACGGGAATGCTGCGGCCGGCCACGTGGAACCAATACCGCGGCACGCGCAGCGGGGGCACGGAAGTCACGGTCCGTGCGGGCGCCCGTGCCCAGATCAGGATGAGCATACCGACCGCGAGCGCGGCCACGCCTGCCTCTGTCATCCTTGCCACCTCCCCAGATGCACCGGCGTAACGCGCCTAGTGCCGGTATGCCATCTCGCCGTGCTGCGTGAAATCGAGCCCCAGGACTTCCTCGCGCTCATCCACACGGATCCCAACCGTCAGATCCAGCACCTTCAGGATCAGCCAGGTCATACCGCCGGCATACGCGATGGTGGTCGCCGCCACCACGAACTGGATCGCCAGCTGGGCGGGATGCCCGGCGAGCAGGCCGTTGGCCCCGCCGGGATTCACGAGCGTCGTCGCGAACACACCGGTCGCCAGCGCGCCCCACAGGCCGCCGATGCCGTGCACGCCAAACACGTCAAGCGCATCGTCGACACGGAGCCGCTGTTTGGTGAAGTGCACCGCCGCGTAGCACACGCTGCCGGCGACCAACCCGATCAGCAGCGCGGCAGGCACGGTCACGTACCCGGCCGCCGGAGTAATCGCGACGAGTCCGGCGACGCTGCCCGTGCACAGGCCGATGAGGCTCGGCTGGCCGCGATGCATCCACCCGATGGTCATCCAGGTCAGCCCGGCCATCGCCGCCGCCGTGTTGGTGGTCACGAACGCCGACGCCGCGAGCGCGCCCGACGTCAGCGCGCTTCCCGCGTTGAACCCGAACCAGCCGAACCACAGCAGGGCCGCCCCCAGCGCCGTAATGGTGAGGTTGTGGCCCTCCAGCGCGCCGTCATCCGGGAGCTCGATCCGCGGCCCCAGGACCAGCGCGGCAACCAGCGCGGAGACGCCGGAGGAGATGTGGACGACCGTTCCACCGGCGAAGTCGAGCGCGCCCAGCTCCCGCAGCCACCCGCCGACGCCCCAGACCCAGTGCGCGATGGGATCGTAAACCAGCGTGGCCCACAGCAGGCTGAACAGAGCGAACGCCTTGAACCGCTTCCGCTTGGCGAATGCGCCGGTGATCAGCGCAGGGGTGATGATGGCGAACATCATCTGAAAGGCCATGAACGCGAGATGGGGAACCGTCGCCGCATAGTCGTCGTTGGGTGCCCCGCCGACGCCCAACAGGGCGAACCACTCCAGTCCGCCGATCACGCCGCCACGGTCCGGCCCAAACGCGAGGGAATAGCCCCACAGTACCCACTGGACGCTGATCAGCGCAAGGAGGAAGAAGCTGTGCATCAGCGTGGACATCACGTTCTTCCCGCGGACCAGCCCCCCGTAGAACAGCGCCAAGCCCGGGGTCATGAGCATGACCAGCGCCGCTGACGCCAGCAGCCAGGCCGTGTCTCCCGCGTTCCC
>JBIOWP010000003.1:0-10706 GCA_044868695.1 bacterium | reverse complement strand
TTTGCCCTGCTGGCGACCGTGATCAGCATCGGGCTGAGTACAGGGCTGGGGATGCTTGCGGGATATTATCGCGGCCGCGTTGACCGGGTCATCATGCGCGCCGTCGACCTGCTCCTCGCCTTTCCCGGCATCCTACTCGCGCTTATCGTCGTCGCGCTTCTGGGTCCGGGGTTGATGACCGCCATGGTGGCCGTCGGAGTCGGTCAGGCGCCGGCGTTCACACGAATCACGCGCAGCGCGACGCTCGTGGTCGGCGGCAGCGCGTACATCGAGGCCACCCGGGCGATCGGTGCATCGGACAGGCGGATTATCCGGTACCACATCCTGCCCAACATTCGGCACACGGTCCTGGTGCTGATGACCCTGGGATTCGCCGCGGCCATCCAGATCGGCGCCTCGCTCAGCTTCCTCGGCCTCGGGGCGCAGCCACCGACTCCCGAATGGGGAAGCATGCTGGGGGACGCGCGGGGGTTCGTGCGGACTCACTGGTGGATCGCCACGCTGCCAGGTCTGGCCCTGGCGGGAACGCTGCTGGCCGTGAATGCGATCGGGGATCAGCTTCGCGATATCCTCGATCCCCGCCTGGTGGTCGACTGACGGCCGTCGGGTCAGGGAGCCCCGGCGTGGCGCGTCTCCGCGACCTCAATCTCGTGGAGGATGTCGTTTTTGGCCGTCCGCACATGCTGGGCAATGAGCGTCTCAGCCAGGTCGGCGTCCCGCTTCTTCATTGCTTCGAGAATTGTCCGGTGCTGCTCGACGGCCTCCCGCTGGCGGCCGGTGACCCGGATACTGCGATAGGCGAGGCGGCGGATGTCCACATCGATGAGCCCGTACATCCGCTGCACCCGCCGGTTCCGGGCGCCTTCGAGGATCAGGTGGTGGAACTTCTGGTTGTACGAGACCGACTGGCTGATGTCTATTGAACGCCCCGACGCGAGATCTTCCTCGGCGCTCCGCTGGAGAGCTTCGAGCGAGGAGAGGATCTTCGGGTCTGCCTGCTCCGTCGTCGCTCGAATCGCCAGCCGTTCGAGGTATTCCCTGACGCTATACAACTCAAGAATGTCTACACGATCCAGGCGGCGCACCTCTGGAGTGCGGTGCGAGTTGGCGACGAGGAACCCCTCTGCCTCGAGCCGCCGAAGGGCCTCGCGGATCGGCGTCTTGCTCACGCCCATCTGATCGACGAGGTCATCCTCCTGGATCCTCGCGCCCTCGGGCAGGGCGTTCGTCGCAATCGCCTCGATCAGGTGGTTGTAAACCTGATCGCCGAGCCTGGGTGCTTCGACTCGCGCAAACATGCCGGTCTTGGTGTTCATGCCGTCTCTCCGGACGTGTCGTCTACTGTCCCAGCCATCCTCAGAGAAGGACTTCGGATATTATATCAGGAATATGAGATTTCGTTCCTCATTGTGGGATTGATTGAAGCCTTTGTGGCCCGTCCAGAGGAGGCATGGGATGGCAAGAGTTGGCGTCGCCCTGCTGGTGGTCCTTGCCCTGTTGGTCCCTTATTCCGCGGTTGGCGCAGCGCCCTCGCCGCAGCGAGGCGGGACCCTGGTGTATGCGCTCCGCGACGAGCCGGATCGTCTTGACCCTAACCTGTCCGGCCTGCGCCCGTCGCAGATCGTCTTCTTTCAGATCTTCGACCCGCTGATCGTCCGGGACAAGAAGGACAAAAAGTTCAAACCCTGGCTGGCCACGAGCTGGTCAGTCTCTCCTGACGGCAAAGTGTATACGTTCAAACTCCGGCCCGGCGTGAAGTTCCACGATGGCACGGCCTTCGACGCCGCCGCCGTTAAGTTCAATTTCGACCGGACCCACGACCCCAAGCTTGCCAGCCGGTGCGGCGGATGCGCGGTCGGGTTTTACGACCGCGCTGAAGTTGTCGATGCGCAGACGGTCAGGATCCACCTGACGCAGCCGTGGGCGCCGTTCCTGGACGCGGCGAGCCTGTATTACCGCATGGTCTCTCCCGCTGCGGTCGGGAAGACCGGTGACCAGGACTTCGGCCGCAACCCGGTCGGCACGGGCCCGTTCAAGTTTGTTGAGTGGATACCCAACGATCACATCACGCTCGAGAGGTATGGCGCATACGGCTGGCCGGCGCCGATTCTCAAACACAAGGGGGCGGCGTATGTCGACCGGCTTATCTTCAGGATGATCCCGGAGGACAGCACCCGGGTTGCCGCCCTGGAGAACGGCGAGGTGCACGTCATCGACAACGCCCCGGCGCAGGACTTTGATCGACTGACCAAGAGCCCGCGCTTCCAGCCCCTGGTTGGCCTGGTTCCGGGCGTGCCCTTCGACTTCGCGATGAATGTCACCAAGCCGCCCACCAACGAGCTCGCGGTCCGCCAGGCCCTCAGCCTGGGTCTGGACAGGGTGACGATCGTCCGAACCGTGTTCGGGCCGTTTCAGAAGTTTGGAGCGTTTCTCCCCGCGTACGGGCTGCTGACGCCCTACACCTACGCCTTTGATCCGGCGGCGGACCTGTACAAGTATGACCCGGCGAAGGCGAGGGCGTTGCTCGACCAGGCGGGCTGGAAGCCCGGATCGGACGGGATTCGCGTCAAGGCCGGCAACCGGCTCGTGGTGCCCCTGGGGTCCTGGGAGCACGGCGTCCCGGAGGTCATGCAGGCACAGCTGAAGGAAATCGGGGTGGACGTGAGGCTCTTCATCGCGACGGGAACCGCGATCCAGACGGTGAACGAGAACCAGCGGAAGAGTGTCACGCTCCTGTCACCGCTGCCGGCGCCGCGCAGCGACCCGGACATTATCAGCGCGCTGCTGCACTCCCGCAACGTCGGGGGCGGAGGCTTTAACTTCTCGTTCGTGAAGGATACCGATCTCGATCGTCTCCTCGACACCCAGGCGGTTGAGATTAACGAGGCGAAGCGAGCCGAGACCCTGGCCCGGGTCCAGCGGCTCGTCATGCAGAAAGCGTACATGCTCGCGGTCTATAACTGGGACAACATCTCGCTGAAATCCGCTGCCGTCAACGACCTAGAGTTCGATAGCATCGGGTTCTTCCCGTGGGTGTATGATGCGTGGATGTCGCAGCGGTAGATGAGTACGCCCCCGACCCCCAACGCCCTGACACGGGGACTGGCGGCCGACTGGCGGGAGCGGCTGCGGGAGTGGCCGCTCCCGCTTCCGCAGTTCGCGCTGTACCTCGCACGCTCGGCGCTGCTGGTGGTGGATATGCAGTACGGGTCCGTCGATCCAGACGTGGGCGTGGGCCCGTACCTGAAGCAGCACCATGCCGCCCAGGCCGAATACTACTACGGCCGCGTGCGCCAGATGGTCATCCCAAACATTGCGCGGCTGCTGCAGTTCTTCCGAAGCGCCGGCCGCCCCGTCATCTACCTCACGATCGGCTTCGCCCTTCCGGACCGCAGCGATGGACTGGGCCTCTTACGGCAGATTGACGATGACCTGAAGACCCGGATGGCGCGCGGCCCTCTGGTCCGGGTGGGAAGCCGGGCGAACGCGGTCGTCAATGAAATCGCGCCGCGCGAGGGCGAACTGGTGATCAACAAGACGTCGATGGGCGCGTTCAACTCGACGGCGCTGGATCAGGTGCTGCGGAATCTCGGCGTCACGACGTTGGTCGTCACGGGCGTCTCGACGGAGTGCTGTGTCGCGACAACGGCCCGGGACGCCGGCGACCGCGGCTACCACGTGCTGCTCGTGGAAGACGCCGGCACCGCCGTGACTCCATACCTGCAGGAGAGCAGCCTGGTGGCCTTTGCGGCGATGTTCGGCCGTGTGGAGACGACCGAGGCGACGCTCGCAGAACTTGCTCAGCCGGCCGCGCAGGCGAAGAGGTGATTGGTGGGACGGTACCTGCTGCTCCGCGGCCTTCAGTCCACGCTCGTCGTCGCCGGCGTACTCGTGATGGTGTTCACCATGCTCCATCTCGTGCCGGGCGATCCTGTCCAGGTGCTGTTCGGAGATGCTCCCGTCCCCAAGGAGCAGGTTGAGGAGGTCCGCCGCCAGCTGGGCCTGGACCGGCCGCTGGCGCAGCAGTTCGCCAGCTACATCACCCGTGTCGTGCGGGGCGATCTTGGGCGGTCGCTGAAGACTAACCGTCCGGTCGCTGCAGACATTGCGCGGGCGCTCCCGTTCACCGTGCAACTCGCGGTGGCGGCGATGGCCCTTGCGGCTGCGGGCGGCACCGCTCTGGGGATCATCTCCGCCACGTACCACAACTCATGGGTCGACGGCGGTGTGACCTCCCTGGCGCTCCTCGGAATCTCACTCCCGAGTTTCTTCACTGGTCTCCTGCTGATCTGGTTGTTCAGCATCAAGCTTGACTGGGTTCCGATCACCGGACAGGGGTCGTGGCGACACCTCATCCTCCCCGCGATTGCCCTGGGCTGGTACGCGGGAGCCATTCTCGCCCGCCTCATCCGGAGCGGCATGCTGGAAATCCTCAGGCAGGACTATGTCACCACGGCTCGCGCCAAGGGGCTGGCAGAGCGAGTGGTACTCGTGCGGCACGCCCTCCGCAACGCTCTGATCCCGGTCATCACCGTGGCGAGCATCCAGTTCGGCACGCTGCTGGGTGGCGCGGTCGTTGTCGAGACGGTGTTTGCGCGCGATGGGATCGGCCGGTTATTGGTGAACGGCATCCTGCAGAAGGACTTCCCAGAAGTGCAGGGGGCCGTGCTGGTGGTCGCGATTGCGTACAGCCTCACGAATCTATTCGCCGATATCTCTTACGGGTTCCTCGATCCGAGGATCCACTACGCCTAGGGTTTGTGGACGCTGCGGATCTGCCGTTTCAGCCCGTCCAGCGCACCGGCGCGCGGCGGATCGCCATGCTCCGTCGGCTCAGCCCGGCTGGATGGGCGAGTGTCGGCGTGTGCCTGCTCGTGAGCGTGCCCGTGATTGCGCCGCACCTCCTGGCTCCCTACGATCCCACGCTGATTGTGCCTGCCGCGATCTATCAGGCGCCCAGTCCCTCGCACTGGCTCGGAACCGACCAGTATGGTCGCGACATCCTCAGCCGGCTCATCCATGGGGCCCGTGTGTCGATGAGCCTGGGTGTTGTGTCTGTCACGCTGTCTGTCGCCGTCAGTCTTCCGCTGGGCATCGCGGCCGGCTACTATCGTGGACGGTTCGAGGCCGTCGTGATGCGGTTGCTCGATGTGCTCATGGCATTCCCCGGCATCCTCCTCGCGCTCGTGGTCGTGGCCATCCTCGGCCCTGGCCTCGTGAACGCGATGATCGCGGTGGGTATCGGCGAGGCACCGGCCTATACTCGGGTCGTCCGCTCCGCAGTCCTGACGGTGCGCGAACACACGTACATTGAGGCGGCACGGGCGGTGGGAGCCCGAGATACCCGCATCCTGCGGCTCCACATTCTGCCGAACGTCATCCAGCCGGTGATCATCATTGCGACGGTCGGGTTCGCGGTGGCGGTCATCATCGGATCGTCGCTTGGGTTTCTTGGGCTCGGCGCGCAGCCGCCCACCCCGGAGTGGGGGACGATGGTCGCCGAGGGCCGGCAGTACTTGCGTTCGCAATGGTGGATCGCAGTGTTTCCAGGCCTGACCATCGGTGTGGTCGTCCTTGCCCTGAATATCCTGGGGGACGTCCTGCGCGACGTCCTCGACCCGCGTCTGCGGCGATAGGAGGCTCACCGTGAACGGCATGGTCGTGTGTCCCGAGACACCCGCAGTCGAGGCGGGGCGCCAGATGCTCGCGAAAGGCGGGAACGCGGTCGATGCGGCCGTCGCCACCGCATTCGCGCAGGGCGTCACGAATCCCCTGGGGTGCGGGATCGGCGGGCTCGCCTTCATTCAGGTCTACTCGCCGGCGCACGACGTCTGTGTCTACCTCAATGCGTCGGTATCCATCGGCTCGGCGAGTGACGGCCGCCGCTTCATCTCTGGGTTGACCGGCCGGTCCGAGCGCGTCGGCCGGTACCTCGTCGAAGGGGACCCGAACCAGTTCGGCTACGCCTCAATCATGACGCCGGGGTTCGTTGCCGGGATGGGTGAGCTTGCAGCCCGGTTCGGCAGCGGGCGCGTCTCCTGGAGCGACCTGGTCGCGCCCGCCGCCGCCCTGGCCGACGAAGGGTTTGCCCTCTATCCGTACCTCGCCCAGTACTACACGTTTGAGGGCCCGGACCGCCCGGGGTACCCGGACGTATTTCGTAAGCTCTCACGCGACCCCCGGGCGTCGTCCCAGTATTTGCCGGGAGGCCGGATTCCGGCCCTGGGCGCTACGCTTCGCCAACCTGAACTCGCGAGAACGCTGCGGCGTATTGCGGAGGCCGGCGCCGATGATTTCTACCGCGGCGGGGTGGGACGTGAGATGGGTGACGACTTCGAATCACACAAGACGGGTGTCACGCGCGCCGACCTCCAGCGGTACGCGGTCCGAACGGAGCAGCCGATCGTTGTGGGCTGGCGAGACCTGGAGTTTCACGCCAGTCCCCCGCCGAGTCACGGCGCAATCCTGATGGCGATGCTTCGTTCGGTGGAGGACCTCGATCTCCACAGCATGGGATTCAACTCGCCGGCGTACGTCGACTTGCTGGCCCGGGTGACGAACCGTGCGTTTGCCGACGGCATCGGGGTGCTGGCGGACCCAGCCTATGCGAGCGTGCCGGTGGAGCGGCTGCTCTCGAAATCCCGGGCTCAGGAAGTGGCTGCTGACCTCACCCGCGCGGCCGATGGACTCTACAGCGGCGGCCCGGGGCATACGACGCACGTGACTGCGGCCGACACAAGCGGAACCATTGTCGCGATTACACACTCCATCGGATCGGTGACGGGGGCAGGGGTGATGACGCCGGGTCTTGGGTTTCTCCACAACAATTTTCTTGGCCATTTCAACCCGCGCCCTGGTTTTCGCGATTCCATCGTGCCGGGCAAGCGAGTGGGAGGGGGCTGTCCGACGATTGTGTTTCACGGTGAGCGCCCTGTCTTCGCAATCGGCTCCTCAGGGGGAAGCCGGCTGATCAGCGCCGTGTTCCAGACGATCCTCAACGTATTCATCCATGGCATGGACCCGCAGCAGGCGGTCAGCACCCCGCGGTTCCACTGTGAGCAGGACGGTCGCCTCTACCTCGAGCCCGGATTCCCGGACACCACGGTGACCGACCTGGCTCGTCGCGGGTACGAGACGGTCCGCACATCGTACATGGGATGCAACCAGGCGATCACGCTTCGCGAAGGGGTGCTCGCCGGAGGCAGCGATCCTCGTGGAGGGGTCGGCATCGCTGATGTGTCCTGAGCGTCGGAAGCGGACGGGTAGAAAGCAGTAGGAGGCGAGTGATGCGAATAGGCGAGATGAGTTGGACCGCGGTCGATGAGCTCGTTCGAACGGGCGTGTCGGCAATCATTCCGCTTGGCTCGATTGAGGAGCACGGTCCCCACGCTCCCATGGGCGATTACGTCGCCATCGACGCGATTGCCGGCCGGACGGGAGAGGCGACGGGAGATCTCGTTGCGCCCACCATGCCGTTCGGGTACTCGGAGTACTTCCGACACTATCCAGGGACGATCACGCTGCGCCCCGAGACGCTCGCCGCCGTGGTGGAAGACACCATCGACTGTCTGTTGCGCCATGGGCTCCGCCGCATCGTGATTTTCAACGGCCACGCTGGGAACGCTCCCATTCTGGAACTCTTGACGAGGCGCATTCGTCGAGAGCGCGGATTGCTCATCCCCTCCGTGTCACCTCTGCAGGTGATCCAGAATCCGCAGTTTGTGAAGCAGGTGTACGGGGATGGCGTCCAGCTCGGCCACGGAGGGGAGCCCATGGGATCTCTGATGATGGTGCTGCAGCCGGGAAAGGTTCAGATGGGACGTGCGGGGGCGTTCGGCCGGAAGCCGGTGCTGGGACTGCCCACGGATGGGCTCGGCGGGTTGATGTTCCAAGGGGTGCGGGTGGCGGTGCCGCTCGACATGCGCGACGTGACGCCCGAAACCGGAAGCCTGTCCGACCCATCGGGCGCACGAGAGGACCGCGGCCAGGCGATGCTGGACTATGCGGTCAAGTTTTGCGTCGAGTTCATGCAGTGGTTCAAAACCGTTGATCCGTGGGTGCCGGTCGGCTAAGCGCACCCGGGAGGAGCACATGGCAATGGAGCGACAAGACACGCGCGAAGTCAGCGACGCACCGCGGAGGCACCTGGGCTTCCGCGGGTTCACGGAAGTGGTCCGGCCACCGGCGGAGCTGGTCGCCAAGCTGGCGCGCTATGCCCCACCGGATCTGTCTGACGCGATGCAGGGTTCGTACACGCTGGATCCGGCGATCCGGCCGCTGTACCCGTTCACCGGCAGAATCGCCGGACCGGCGGTCACGGTGGCGATTCCCCGGGGAGCGTTCAATGTCATCAAGTTTGCGATGGAGCAGACGCAACCGGGGGACGTGCTCGTCATAAACGCGTGGGGGCTACGGGCCTTCGCGGTATGGGGCGGCAACGTCAGCAAGGGGATGCAGCGGCGGCGGATTGCCGGAGTGATTATCGACGGCGCGGCGCGTGATCCCGAGGAGGCGCAGGCCGTGGGGTTTCCCGTGTTTGCGCGCGCGCAAGCCACGGCGTCACCGCCGCTCGACGGTCCCGGTGAGGTGAACGTCCCTATCGCCTGCGGCAGTATTGTGGTGCGCCCCGGAGACATCATCGTAGCGGATACCAACGGTGTCGTCGTCGTGCCATCTGAAGCGGTGGAGTGGGTGCTGGAACAAGTCGCGGATCTAAAGGCGAAGCACGCCAAGATCCAGCCGGTGCTCGAGCGTGGCGACGTGACGAATATCGCCGCAATCATCGAGGGGTTGCGCGGGCAGGGCTTTGCGGTCGACGACAACAGGAAGAGGTAGGGGACCCGCATGGCGCGTGAGATCATCATCGAACGAGACGTACCTCTCGTGGAGGCTCCGAGCCGGGAAGGTCATCACGGCGGGCGTATCCGTTACGTGTTCACGAAGGATACGGTGGAAAGCCGGCGGCTCCGATTGATGGTGCAGGAGTATCCGCCCGGCAGCTTCACCGTCGCAGAGGAGCACGGGGTCCACGACACCATGGAGCAGGCCTACTACGTCCTTGAGGGAGAGATGGCTCTTGAGCTTGGGGCGGAACACTACCGCGTCGGGCCCGGGACCTTTGTCTACATCCGCCCCAGAACCCGGCATGCTCACCGTAACCCAGGGCCAGGACCTCTTAGATTCCTCACGTTCAACTGCAGGTGGGAGGATCAATGACCGACGGAACCGCCCGGCCCGGCGATTCCGCTGCGTGAAGGAGGCTTGGAGGTGTATGCGGAACCGGGGCGGTGATGAGCAAAGGCGCCGCCGACAAACTACTGCAGTCCGGTCGCGAAGCGATTGGCCGGCACGCGTGGAAAGAGGGATTCGATCTTCTCCGCACTGCTGATCACGAAGAGGCGCTCCCCCCGGAAGACTTGGAGCATCTGGCGGAAGCAGCCTGGTGGACCGGCCGTCTGACTGCCTGTATTGAAGCGAGAGAACGCGCCTACAGGGCTTATCTCGATGCCGGAAACCGGCGCCGCGCCGGCTACGTCGCCACCGAATTGGTCAGGGATTACTTCAGTAAGCGCGAACAGGCTGTCGCCCAAGCGTGGCTGAACCGCGCGGAGCGTCTGCTCGAAGATGAACCAGAATGCGTGGAACGAGCCTGGTTTACGAGAACTCGAGCGGTCATCGCATTCGAGGGGCTCCATGATTCAGAAACCGCCCTCGCATACGCTCAACAGACGCTTGACATGGCCACGCGCCTGGGGCACCGAGACCTCATGGCTCTCGGACTACACGATCGGGGGAGGATTCTCGCAAGAATGGGTCGTGTCGCCGAGGGGACGGCGATGATGGATGAAGCGACCGTGGCGGCGGTCGCCGGGGAATTGACCGCCTGGGTCACTGCTGTGATCTACTGCAACACAATCATGGCATGTGAGGGATTGGCCGACTACCGGCGGGCAGGGGAGTGGACTGAGGCAGCCAAGCGCTGGTGCGAGCGCCAGGCCATCGCCGGGTTCCCCGGGATGTGCAGAGTGTATCGTGCCGAGATCATTCGCCTCCGTGGGGCCTGGGCAGAGGCCGAACGAGAAGCCCGCCGCGCGTGTGAGGAGCTCCGGGAGTTCAACGTCGGTTATTCGGCGGCAGCACTCTATGAGATCGGGGAGATCCGTCTTCGCATGGGCGACCTCCCGGCAGCGGAGGAGGCGTTCCGGCAGGCTCATGAACTTGGACGCTCGCCGCAACCCGGCCTGGCCTTGCTCCGCTTGATGCAGGGGAAACCAGATATCGCACTGACGTTGATCAACAGCGCCCTTGTGGATGAAGCGCATGATCGCCTGCATCGAGCCAGGTTACTGCCCGCGCAAGTCGACATCACCATTGCCGCGGGTGACCACGCAGCGGCGCAGACCGCTGCTGCGGAGCTCGAAGAGATCGCTCGGTCGTATGGGACGCCTGCGCTCGAAGGTAGTGCGTCGTACTCTCGGGCCGCTGTAGACCTGGCCGTCGGCGATCCGGGGTCGGCGAGACGGCATCTGAAGCGGAGCGTGCCCCTGTGGCAAGAAATCGATGCGCCCTACGAAGCGGCGAAGGCCCGCATGCGGCTAGGCGAAGCCTATCGTGCGGAGGGGGACATCGAGAATGCAACAATGGAATTGGAAGCGGCGCGGGCAGCCTTCGAGCACCTGGGCGCAATCCCGGACGCGCAGCGGGCC
>JBIOWP010000002.1:0-13090 GCA_044868695.1 bacterium | reverse complement strand
TCGCGTCTCATTTGAAGCCTAGCTGCCAGGCGCCGTGGTGCCAAGTACCCCGGTGCCAGGTACCTCGGTGCCAGGTACCTCGGTGCCTGGCACCGATTAGCTCATCTGGGTCATAGACCTGACGCCTTGGCGATGCTGCAATAAGATCAGGTACTCCGCTCCACTCGGCAGGAACCCTGGAGACCTGGACCAGTCCTAAGAGTCCAAAGAGGAACATGCCACGACGACTTCGCCCGATTGCCGCCGGCGCCGTGTATCATGTCATGGCGCGCGGCAACAATGCGGAGGACGTCTTCCGTGACGCCCTCGATCGAAAACTGTACCTCGACCTCCTCGCGGGGGCTGGAAAGCTTCTGAGTGTGCGGATCCTCGCGTATACGCTCATGTCGAATCACATTCATCTCGTGGTCCAAACTACAAAACCCAATATCCCGGAATTCATCCACCGTATCCACGGCCGTTACGCCATTCGTTTCAATCGGCGCCATGGACGGAAAGGGCATCTCTACTGCGAACGCTATCGCAGTTCTCTCGTTCAGCGAGACTCATATCTGCTTGAGCTGACACGATATATCCACTTGAACCCGGTGCGGGCGGGGCTGGTACAGCAACCCGATGAATACCCATGGAGCAGCTACCTGCAGTATGTCCGGCCGGATCGCAACGGGGGACTCGCCGATCCGGCGCCGGTGCTTGACCTCTTAGCCCTGGATGCAGCAAAGGGCCGGGCAGCGTATCGGGATTTTGTCCTCGTCGGGCTGTCCCGCAGCCGGGCCTAGATCTGTTTAGGGGAGTTTCCGTTCCTTCAAACCGGTTTTCACTTTCTCGTAGGCCGCGGCGGTCGCGGCTGCCAGTGTGCGGGCGTCGGAACTAACAGACACAAACCGGAACCCCCGCTCGATCCACATGAGCGCGTCGTCCGCGCTCGAAGCCATGATGCCGGCCGTCTTGCGGTGCGTCCGGGCGGCGGAGAGAATGCGGTCGACGGCGCGCTTGAAATCTGGATGTTCAAACTGGCGGAACACGCCGAGGGTGGCGGACAGATCATTGGGTCCGACAAACAGGACGTCCACGCCAGCCACCGCGGCAATCGCTTCCGCGTTCTGCGTGGCTTCGGGGGTTTCCACTTGACAGATCACCAGGCTCTGCTGGTTCCACTGCGCGACGTAATCCGCAAGATCCAGACCGTAGCGGCTCGCCCGGGTTCCTGCGACGCCGCGCATCCCGGCGGGCGGAAACTTCGCTGCGGCGACGGCGGCGGTGGCCTGTGCCGCCGTGCTCACCAATGGCACCACAACGCCGAGCACACCGCGGTCGAGCCCTTTCTTGATGAGCGCAGGGTCGTTCGCCGGCACCCGGATGAACGGCGCCGTCTCGGTTCCTTTCATCGCCCGCACGATCTCTTCCACGGTCTCCCAGTCCGCAGGGCCGTGTTCGGTGTCGATCACCAGCCAGTCCAAGCCGACACTGGACACCAGCTCGGCGACCGCGGGGGATGGAAGACTGATCCACTGGCCGATGACTACGTGCCCTTCGCCAAGACGCTGTTTCACTTTGTTGGAAATCACACCAGCCCCCATGTGGATGTCAATGCCGCGGCGGCGTCACCTGATCGTACACACTGGGATTCGCGACGTACTGCGGGCGCTCCCCGCGCAGCACCGCCAGCACATCACTCGCAACGGACACAGCCATCCGTTGCAGGGCCTCGTCCGTATGCGCGGCGGCATGGGGCGTCAGGACGGTGTTCGGGGCGGAGAGCAGCGGGTGAGTGGACGGCGGCGGCTCGGTGCCGTAGACGTCCACGCCGGCGCCGGCAATCTTCCCCGCCCGCAGCGCGCCGGCGAGCGCCTCCTCGTCCACGATCTCACCCCGGGAGGTGTTGATCACCAGAGCCGTGGGCTTCAGCAGCGCGAGCTGCGCCTGTCCGAGCAACGATCGAGTCTCCTGGGTCAGCGGCACATGGACCGTGACGATGTCCGACGCTCGCAGCAGCGCATCAAGCGTGGCAACGCGCTCTGCCTGCACCGGCGTGCGGGGTGCAAGGTACGGATCGTAGGTCAGAATACGCATCGCGAATGCGGCCCGGCATTTAGCGGCCACGAGACGGCCGATGTTGCCGAACCCGACGACACCGAGTGTTTTCCCTTCGAGTTCCATCCCATGAATCTGGTTTCGCACGTGGAACTCGCCCCGGCGTACCGCGTCGTCCAGACGCAGCAGCCGCTTGGCGAGCGCCTGCATGAGCATAACCGTGTGCTCGGCGACGGAAATCGCGTGAGTGTGGGGGACATAGACGACGGGGATGTTCCGCCGCGTCGCGGCATCCAGATCCACGTTGTCCAACCCGGC
This sequence comes from bacterium, assembly GCA_044868695.1. Classification (GTDB taxonomy): domain Bacteria; phylum Sysuimicrobiota; class Sysuimicrobiia; order Sysuimicrobiales; family Kaftiobacteriaceae; genus JBIOWP01. The sequence continues at coordinate 10,738 of JBIOWP010000002.1, read as the reverse complement.
GCCGTGGCGCCCGATTACGCGTAGCCGCGGCGCGGCCGCCATCGTCTCCTCCGTCAGCGGGAACAGGCGCACGATGACGGCGTCTGCGCGCGCCAGCGCCCGGCGGACGCCCTGTTCGGTCGGTTGGGGCAGCACCTGTACCTCCGCGCCCGCCTGCAGGACCGCGATGCCGGCTTCGTGGATAGACTCAGGCAGCACAACAACGGGACGCATGAAGAGAAGGACTTAATCCCCCCAGTTCGACGACAGGAGCACGTCGATCAGGCGCACGTCGACCAGCACGAGATCTCTCCCGCCCAGCGCGACCATTCGCCTCCCGTTGGCGGGAATCGTGAGGGCCAGCCGCTCCAGAAGATCGATCTCCTTTTGGACCAGGATCACCGTCGCTTCCGCCGTCACCTCCGTCACGGGCAGCAGGCCGACGTCGCTGCGGACGATGAGCACGCCGGGACTCGCGTCCCCGGACACCCGCACACGCGACAGGATGAACGGGCGGTAGAGCTCGAGGCGGACGGAGCGGCGCGCCGCGGCGAGGGGCGCGAGCGGCGCGCGGGTGAGCGCGACCCGGACGACGTAGTCACGCACGAGCTGGCTCCCCAGCGGCAGCCTGACGGTGAACTGTTCCTCGCCGCCCGATGGAATCTCCCAGGGAATTCCGTCGCTCCCGAACGCGACGAGATCCCCTGAGGGTGAAAATCCGCTCGCATCGACCACCAGACGCGCTACCGGTGCCGCCGCACGGTTGCGCACCGATCCGGAAATGACCAGCGTGGCGCCCTCCAGAGCATGCGTGAGGTCGGAGAGGACCACCGCGGCGGCGCTCTGCGCGCTGCCCGCAGCGCCGGCCGCCGGCGTCACCACGCACACGATCACCCCAAGCATCAGCAGTCGCATGGTCGTCACCATCACGCTATACGTATCAGCCACGGCGCGCGTTCCGCTCAGCCAGTCGCCTGTGTTCTCCCCGCACCCGCCGCAAGCCGCCGTACCTTCCTCATGACATCAGCCCACGCGATCGCGTACACCCCGCGGCGGAGCGCGCTCGACCGGCGGTAGCGCACGGCGCACAGGCTCGTCACGAGATCGGCGTTCATGTCCACCGTCCCGCCGGGCCCGACGCGGACTAGCCCGGCGGCAGTCAGGCGCTCCATGTGGTCCGCGAGAAATTCTCCGATCTTCGCCCAGCGCACAAAGTGGGTGGTTCCCTCGCGCGGCCCGTACCGGTCGACAAAGTAGCGGCCCATGCGCGCGGTCGGCAGGCGGAACGTGATGCGCCCCCGGGCGCTGATCCGGGCGTGGTGCGCGGAGGTGTCGATCAACTGCTGCCACCGCGCGAACGCCTCGAGCAGCCCGTCCGGCGTCCAGGGGCTCAGCCCGGCTTTTGCCTGCCGGCGCCAGTCGCCGGCCAGTCGCTTGCCCGTCCGCTTGCTCGTCGTTCCCATCGCCATCAACGGGTACGGCGCGCCCCGGCCATCCCCCTGCGGACGCGCGGAGAGGAAGGGGGCCTGTCGCGGCCGACGAATCAACTCTTCCATCCTTCCGCGGAGGGCTGCAATGGCCGACGCTGCCGCCACGCTTGCGTACCTCAAGAAGGTCCCCATCTTTAGTAAGCTGCCGGCCCGGGAACTGGAGTTTGTCGCCCGGTCGGTGAAAGAACGCGTCTATGAACCGGGGACGGTCATCGTCAAGCAGGGGGAACCCGGTGTGGGATTCTTCCTCATCGCGGAGGGGCGGGTCGAAGTCGCTCGTGACAAGCACAAGATCCGTGACATGGGGGCCGGCGAGTTCTTCGGCGAGATGGCGCTCATGGAAGAACGCATCCGGACGGCCACCGTGACCGCCGCGGAGCGCACGCGCTGCCTGCAACTCGTGCGGTGGGACTTCCGGGCCCTGCTGAAAGAGAATCCGGACCTGGCGGTCAAGATGCTCGAAGTCGTTGTGCAGCGCATGCGCGAGCAGCCGCCGCACGACGCCGACTAACACCGGCCCACACGGAGGCGCGGGGGTCCGACGTGTTCGTCTGCCCGGTCGACCGGCGTCATCTGGATCGGCGCGCCAGTCCGCACGGTGTCTACTGGGCATGTCCCTCGTGCGCCGGCCGCGCGGTCGGCATCGGGCTGCTGCGTAAGACGGTGGCCAAGCAGGCAGTCGATCAGATCTGGGCGGCCGCCCGCGACCAACGTGTTCCCGGGGGCCGCCAGTGCCCATCCTGCCTGGATCCCATGCATGAGGTCAGCAGCGGCCCCGACGGCCCGTCAGTAGAGGTCTGCCGCGTCTGCCAGTTCGTCTGGTTCGACCCCAGCGAGTACGAACAGATTCCCGTCGAGCCGGCTCCGCGGCCTGAGCCCGCGATGCCGGACCGCGCCGCGGAGATTCTGGCCACCGCCAAGGCGGAAGCGATCGCCGCGCGCTCGGAACGCCAGTTCGGCTCTGAAGCGCCGAAGGAGTTGTGGAAATACCTGCCCGGCCTTCTGGGGATGCCGGTCGAGTACGAGCAGTCGGCATTCCATACCGCCCCGTGGCTGACCTGGACCCTGATTGCCTTCATTTGCGCGTTCAGCATCGGCGCGTTTTCAAACCTCAGGCAGGCGGTCACCGAGTTCGGCCTCGTCCCGTCCCAGTGGGCGCGCCACAGCGGGGTGACGTTTCTCACGTCGTTCCTGCTGCACGGCGATGCCTTCCACCTGCTGGGCAACATGTATTTCCTGTTCGTGTTCGGGGACAACGTGGAGGACTACCTCGGAAAGGCGCGCTATCTGCTGTTGATCCTGGCCGCGGCGGTCATCGGCGACATCGCGCACATCATGATCGATCCGCGGTCGAATGTGCCGCTGATCGGCGCGAGCGGAGGCATCTCGGGGGTCATCGCATTCTACGCGCTGAAGTTCCCCAAGACGAAAATCGGTTTCCTCTTCCGCCTGTTCATCGTGTACTGGCGGTGGATCCGGATGCCGGCGTACGCCTTCGTAGGGTTGTGGATTGCCCTGCAGTTTATCGGCGCCTTTGCGCAAATCGCCGGCGCCAGTTCCGTCTCCGCGCTCGCGCATCTCGGCGGCGCCGCCACCGGGTTGGTGCTGTGGGCCGTCTACAAGAACCGCTGACCTACTGTGCCTCGACCGGGAACACGAAGATATGGAGCGCCGGCGGCTTGAGGTAGGAGCGTTTGAGATCCTCAAGGCGCCGGGTCAACCCGGTCACCTGATCGTCGGGCAGCGCGATCCAGAGCAGATTGTTCGTGCCCGGCCAGATCGGCGTCCCGAAGCGGTGGCCTTTGGCTCCGGTGCCCGTGGCTCCCGTGAGCTTCGTGTACGCTTCGATCCGTGCTTCGGCCAGGACGCCCTGCAGGTCTTCATCGATCCCGGATTCGTAGATCACCAGGACCATCTTCATGTCCGGGCAGGGGCGCCGCGCCGGAACCGGCGGCCGGCAACCTTGGTCAGGTCATCGATCAGCGTATACACGACGGGAATCACGACCAGGGTCAGCAGGGTGGACCACACCAGCCCGCCGATCACGGCGACCGCCATTGGCGCGCGGAACTCGGCCCCCCGCCCGATGCCCAGGGCGACAGGCAGCATGCCCGCGATCATCGCTCCTGTCGTCATCAGAATCGGTCGCAGCCGCGTCGGCCCGGCCTGCAGGATGGCCTCGCGGCGGCTTTCGCCTCTGGCCCGCAGCGTATTCGTGTAGTCGACCAGCAGGATCGCGTTCTTGGTCACCAGGCCCATGAGCATGATGATGCCGATCATCGCGACAATGGAGAGGGTCTTGCCGGCGACCATCAGGCCGAGGATCGCGCCCACCAGGGCCATCGGCAACGAGAACATGATGACGAACGGGCTGAAGAACCCCTCAAACAGCGCCGCCATCAGCATGTAGACGAGGAGCACGGACAGCAGCAGCGCCCCGCCCAGCTGGCTCCCGCTCTCGGCCAGCTGCTCCGCCTCGCCGCCCCACCGCAGGGTGACCCCGCGCAGGCGGAGGTCGGCGAGCCGGCGATTGATATCCCGCTGGACGTTGCCGAAGAAGTATCCAGGCGCCAGGCTGGCGCTGACGACGACCATCCGCTGGCGGTTCTTGCGGTCGATCTGGGTCGGGCCGGTCGCGAGCGTCACGTCGGCCACGTCCTTGACGTAGATCGGCCGGCCTCCCGGCGCCGCGATCAGAATGCTGCCGACATCTTCGGGGGACTCCCGTTCGGACTCCGGTAGCCGGACGCGGATGTCGTACTCCTGTCCCCCGCTGCGGAGCTTCGTGTCGGTGGACCCCTGGATCGCCGTGCGCAGCGATGCAGCCACGACTCCGGTGGACAGGCCATAGGACGCCGCCTTCAGTCGATCCACCCGGACCTGCAGTTCCGGTCGGCCCACCCGCCACGATGTGTCGAGGTCGATGATCCCGGGCACCTGCCGGACCCGCGCGCCGACTTCGGCCGCAGCCCGGTTGAGCACCTCAAAATCGTCTCCAAGCAGCTCGACCTGTACCGGCGCGCCGGACGGGCCGAAGGACGCGGTCTCGAACCGGATCTTCGCGCCCGCGATCTTGCTCACCTCAGGACGGAGGGCTGCGATGATCTGCCGGTCGGTGCGCGACCGGCGGTTCTTGTCCACCAGGCTCACCGCGATATTGGCAACGTTGGGCCCCTGGCTGGTCGAGCCAAAGTTCACCGCGCCGGCCGTCGACCCCACTGTGGCGAAGATGGCTTCCGCCTCGCTCTGTTTGGCGAGCAGGTCTTCCACCTGCGCGACGACGCGGTTGGTCGTCTCCAGGTTGGTGCCGGCCGGGGTCTCGATGCGGATGGTGAACTGCCCCTGGTCGATGGAGGGCATGAACTCAAATCCCAGCACCCCAGACAGCGGTACCACCACCAGCAGGGCGGCCAGCCCCAGGCCCACGACTCTCCAGCGATGGTCCAGCGCCCACGCCAGGACGCTCCGGTAGCGGGTGTCGAGCCGAGCGTACAGTGCGTCGAACGCGCGGAACACACGCGACAGGCGCCCCGCCTCGGCCGTGTGCTCTTTGGACTCGCGCGCGAACCACCGGGACGCCAGCATCGGCGTCAGCGTGAAGGAGACGAGCAGCGAGAACAGCGTCACCGTCGCCACCGTTAGGCCGAATTCCCGGAAGAACTGTCCCACGATCCCGCCCATGAACGCGATCGGCACAAAGACCACGACGTCGGTGAGGGTGATGGCGATCGCCGCCAGCCCGATCTCGGACCGGCCGTTGATCGCGGCGTCCTTCGGGAGCTCGCCCTGGTGGAGATGCCGGTGAATGTTCTCCAGCACGACGATCGAGTCGTCGACCAGGATGCCGGTCGACAGCGCCAGGCCCAGCATCGTCATCATGTTGAGCGAAAACCCGGCGAAGTACATCGGCGTAAAGGCGGCCAGCATGGACGTCGGGATGGCCAGCGAGACAATGAACGTGGACCGGAGGTCGTGCAGGAACAGGTAGACGATGAGCACGGCCAGCACGGCGCCCAGGATGAGCGAGGTGCGGACGTCGGCCAGAGAGTCTTCCAGGAAGACGGACTGGTCATAGGCGACTTTTACGATGAGGTCCGCCGGGAGATCCGGGCGCAGCCGCTCGAGCTCCCGCTTGATGCCGCTGACGACCTGGACGGTATTGGCGTCGGCCTGCTTCTGGACGACCACGCCGATGCTCTCCCGCCCGTTGAGCCTGGACATCTCGCTGCGATCCGCAAATCCTGAGGAGATCCGGGCAATATCCCGCAGCAGCACCGGAGCGCCGTTCGCGGACGGCAGCCGCACGTCCAGCAGATCCTCCAAACGTTCAAACTCGCCGACGGTCCGCACCGCATACTCCTGCCGGCCTTCCCGGATGCCGCCGCTGGGCAGGTTGAGGTTCTCCAGCACCAGCGCCTGCGCCACCTGCGTGATCGACATCCCGTACGCCTGCAGCCTGGCCTTGTCGACTTCCACTTCCACCTCGCGCCGCTGCCCGCCGACGATGGACACCGACGCCACGCCCGTCACCTTTCCCATGCGTTCCTTGATGGTGTCTTCTGCCAGCTGGCGGACCTCGTCGGCCGGCCGCGACCCGCTCACGCCCAGAATCAGCACGGGGATGGCGGAGACGCTGGCCTTGTAGAGCACCGGCGCCTCGATTTCGCGGGGCAGGCCGGCGCGCGCCGCATCGAGCCGGCTCCGGATTTCGTTGCTGGCCACGTCCAGGTCCGTGCCGACGACAAACTCGAGGGCGACGACGGAGACGCCCTCCTGTGAAGAACTTTGCACCGTTTTGACGCCGTTGATCGAGCTGACCGCCTCTTCGAGCGGCTTGCTGATCAGCGTCTCGATCTCGCGGGGACCCGCGCCGGGGTAGACCGTGATGACGGTGACAAACGGAATGTCGATGCGGGGGAACAGCTCGACCGGCATGAACCCGAGCGACTGCAGGCCCAGGACGGCCAAGGCGGCAAAGGCCATGAGGGTCAGGACAGGGCGGTTGATCGCGAGGCGGGTGAGTCCCATGGCGCCCTCCTACCTGACCGACACGGCCGTCCCGTCGGTCACCTGATCCAGTCCGGCGACAACGACGGGCTCACCGGCAGCGAGTCCGCTCAGGATCTGGACGACGGCGCCGCTAATCTGTCCCAGCCGGACCTCACGGGCCTTCGCCTTGCCGTCCTCGACGACGAAGACCATGCTCTTTCCGTTGGCGGTGAGCACGGCGTCGCGGGGAATAACGAGCGCATCGCTCACCTGCGCGACCATGATGTCCCCCCGCGCGAACATCCCCGGTTTGAGCGCGTGGTCGGGATTGTCGACGACAATTTTGACCCTGAAGCTGCGCGTCAGCGGGTTGGCGGCGGGCGCCACTTCTCGCAGGGTCCCGGCAAACGACCGGCCCGGGTATGCGTCGGCAGCTACGGACGCGGCCTGCCCAACCCGTAGCCGGCCCAGGTCGGTTTCGGAGACCTCGAACACGGCGTAGACCGCGTCAACCTGGGCCACGGTCACGAGCTGCCCCTGACCGGGCATCGGGCTCGCCAAGTCCCCGGGGTCCACGTACCGGTGCGTGACGGTCCCCGACAGCGGCGACGTGATCACGACGTTGTCGGCCTGCAGTCTGGCGAACGCCAGCGCGGCTTCCGCCTGCCGGACCTGGGCGCGGGCCATCTCGATTTGTTCGGGGCGCGCGCCCGTCTGTACGAGACGCTGCTGCTGCACCGCCGCATCGTACTGCGCCTTCGCCACATCGTGCTGCAGCCGCGCCGCGTCCAGCTGCGCCTTGCTGACCGCGCCGTCCTGATAGAGCGTTTCCATGCGCGCCAGGGAGTCGCGCGCTGTATCGTAGCCGGCTTTCGCCTGCGCCAGAGCCGCCTCCGTCTGCGCGCGCTCCTCCGACCTGGCCCCCTGCTCCAGCAGCCGCAGCTGCGCTCGGGCCGCCTGGAGGTTCGCCTCCGCCTGCTGCACCTGCGCCGCGATCTCGCTGTCTTCCAGGCGCACCAGCACCTGACCGGCCCGCACGCGATCGCCTTCCTTGACAAGGACAGCGGCCACGCGCCCGGTGACCTTCGTCGTCACCGTCACCTCCCGCAGCGCTTCCACCGAGCCGCCGGCGGAGATGACCTCGGACAGCGTCTGGACCTTCGCGGGCGCGACCTCAACGGGGACGGCGGCTTCGCTCTGCAGCGCCGGCACGGCCGGACGGCTCGACCCGAGGACGCGCCACACGAGCGCCGCGAGCATCACCACCGCCACCACCACAATCCACCTGCGCACGTTCCTCACCTCTTACCTGGATGAGCAGACCCGCACGGAAGTCTCATGGTACCCCCGCCGCCGGGGGGCGTGTCAAGAGGAAGAGGAGGGCACCGGCGGGGGCTGGACAGGGGACCGACGGCGAAACACCAGCAGGAGCACCCCGCCGATCCCCCAGGTCACCGCGGCGAACACCGCCAGCCATCCCAGCGCCGGCACGAGGGCCAGGACCGCGAGGACGGCCGCGCCGGCGATGGTATCGGGCACCGGACCGATGTGCCACCGGAAGGCTTCCGTGATCCGGTTGCCCAACAGCATCGCGGCCGCGGCAAATCCCACCAGGCCGAGCACGCTGAGCCCGAGCGGCACGAAGGCCAGTGCGGGGATGCCCACGACGGACACCACGAGCGCCATGGCCATCGGCGGCAGCAGCACCCACAGCAACACCCCCGCCAGCAGCGCCTGGCCCGGCGCATCGCTGAGCGCGGTCGAGACCCGCTGGATCTGCTGGGGGAACAGGGCGGAGACTGCCGCGGCCAGCACGATGAATCCGATCAACACCCAGGCGGCGAGCACCTCGAAGAACGCCCGCGACATCCACTCGCCGACGCCGCTCCCCGGGCGCGGAGCCGGGGTGGGCGAGGACCGCGCGCCGGGGGTGCCGACGACCCAGCCCTCGGTGATGCGGCCTCCGACGGCGCTGCCGGGCTGGCGGTCGACCCGCCCGTTGCCTGCCCAGATGTCCCCGTCCACGCGCGCGGTCGGCGCCAGGAACACGCCGCCGTTGAAGGTGCGGACGGATCCGGTCACGGTGCCCGAGATGGTGACGTCGCCGTTCATCGTCATGGCATCGCCATAAAGCGTCCCGTCAACCTGCACGCGGCCGTTCATCGTGACCACCGTGCCGTCGTGCACCGTCCCGGGCGGGATCGAAATGTCGCCGGTCATGCGCATCGTAAACCCCTGGGCGCCGGCCGGCGCGGCGACGAGCGCAACGGCGAACAGCGCGATCAGCATAACTCTCATGACAACTCCTCCAAAAGGAATAACTCTCTGCCCAGCCGGGGAACAACCTGTGAGACATCGCGCTGGGCGCAGAACGCGACATCGCCGCCGAGACCCAACCGCTGGACGTTTCGGCCTGCCGCCGACTGAGTAAACATCGCGAGCGTGTCCGGTTCGGAGCGGTACAGCCGGAGCGCCGCCGTCGCGGCATCCGTCAGTTCAGGCGAGCCTCGCTGCAGCAACCCATTCACGAGGGAGCCCGCGCAGTATGCGTCATCGATCCCGAACGCCTGCTCACGGCCGGCACACACGATCGTGAGATCGGCGCTCCGCGCGGTCGCGGTCTCCCATGCGTCGCGGCAGGCGGCCGCGCCGTTGCGCAGCGCGCCGACCAGCACGGCATCGGCTTCTTTGACGGCGCGAATGGCCGCGGTGCCGTTGGTCGTGACGAAGACCACCTGCCTGCCGGCCAGCGGCGCCCGGGCCAGCTCGACCGGCGAGTTGCCGAAATCGAATCCGCTCGGCGCCAGTCCGTCTTCCTCCCCTGCCCGGACCACGCCGTCGAGTGACGCCGCCGCCTGTCGCGCGGCTGCCACGTCCCCGGCAATGAAGACCCGGGCCGCGCCGCGTTCGACAATCGTGATAAGCGTGGTGCTGGCGCGAATGACATCGACGACCACGCAGACCTGACCCTGTGCCCCAGACAAGCGCCCCGGCAGGACCAGCGATGGGAGAAACGCGACGTGCAGGCGCATGCGCTACCCGGTGAATTGCCTCGCGCGCAGGTCCTGGCGGATGATCCACTGGAGGCGCGCCTGAATCATCCGTGCGGCCTCATCGACGGTCACCCCCAGGAACGCGGCGTCGGCAGGGGTGAGCGTCATCAGCAGCGCACGGCCGCCGATCACCTCCCACCCGAGCGATGTGCGCAGCGCGCCGATCTGCGAGGGGTCCGGGTCCGCGTCAAAGAACCGCTCCAGCCGCGCCGCGATGGTCCCCACCCGCGCCGGATCCGGGAGGCGCAGGACCGCCGTCTCATTGACAAGGAGTTCGGCCACCTGCCGGTCCTGATCGACCGCGGTGCGCACCTCCACCCGGAGGTAGTTGGCGGGCACGCGGCGGACCAAGGGAATGCCCTGCCGGCGAAGCTCGCTCATCACATACGCCGCCCGCTCCGCCGCAGTCGGGTGGTCGCGGAACGCCCCGGGATCGCGCTGGGGTGTCAGCTGCTCCTCGCGGGCCAGACGCTCCATCAGGGTCAGCGCGGCCACCGGCGAGTAGGGGGTGCGGACCAGATAGGCGATCGACGTAAGGTCGGCGTCGCGTTCCAGGTCGCGTGTGTACCCCGAGAGTAGGGCCACGCTCACCAGCTGCGCGCCCGCCGCGATCGCCGCCTCGCGGCTGAGCATCGCTACAACCACCGTCCAGAACGCGGCTTCGTTGCTGCGCCGGATCATCTGCACCTGATGCCGGTGCGCGGCGTGCGCCACCTCGTGCGCCAGCACCGCAGCCAATTCATGGTCGGAGCGGACGAATGACAGCAGCCCTTTGGTCACATAGATGAACCCGCCCGGCAGGGAGAGCGCATTGGGCACGTCGAGGTCGAGGATCTTGAAGCTGTACGGGAGACCCGGCCGGTCAGACGCCGCGGCGACCGCGCCGCCGATACGCGCCAGCCGCTCCAGTGCCGCGGCATCCGCCACGAGCCGGTACTGCGCCTCCAACCGGCTCGCGTAGACTTTGCCGAGGCGGATCTCTTCAGCGCTGTCGTCCTGGGCGCGGGCGGGCGCCACGGCCCCCAGCACGGCCAGCGACACGCTCAGCGCGCATACTGCGACGATTCGCATTCTGGTCACCTACTCGACGCCATACACTCGACGGGCGTTCGCTGCGGTCACCGCGCCGGTCTCCTCCGGGGCCGCCCCGCGAAGCTGCGCCACCCGCCGCACGATGTGCGGAAGATAGGCGGGCTCGTTGCGGCGCCCGCGCACGGGCTCAGGCGC
>JBIOWP010000001.1:0-13578 GCA_044868695.1 bacterium | reverse complement strand
GGGATCCGCGAGGTCTTTGAAGAGGTCTCGCCGATCCAGGACTTCACCGGCAACCTCGAGCTGCACTTCGCGCTCGATACCAGCCGCAAGCGCACGGAGCCGCCCAGCGTCTTCGACGAGGGGCCTGTGCTCGACTTCGGCGGGTACCGCCTGGAGCGGCTGAAGTACAGCGAAGACGAATGCCGGGACCGCGACTACAACTACAGCGCCGCGCTGAAGGTCAAGGTGCGCCTGGTCATCAAGGAGACCGGCGAGATCAAGGAGCAGGAAGTGTTCATGGGTGACCTCCCGCTCATGACCAAGCGGGGCACCTTCATTATTAATGGGGCCGAGCGGGTCGTGGTTAGCCAGCTCGTGCGATCCCCCGGCGTCTACTACAGCTTCAATCCCGATACCTCCGGCCGGCCCATGCCCGCGGCCACCGTGATCCCGCACCGCGGCGCCTGGCTGGAGCTGGAGATGGACAACAACGGCATCATCTCGACGCGCATTGACCGAACACGCAAGATTCCCGTCACCGTGCTGCTGCGGGCGCTGGGGTATGACAGCGACGAGAAGATCCTCAAGCTGTACGAGGGCGACGCAAGCATCGAGGCCACGCTGGCCAAGGACCCGGTCAAAGAGCGTAAGGGACCCAAGGCGGTGGAGGAAGCCCTCATCGAGATCTACCGCCGCCTGCGCCCCGGCGACCCGCCGACCGTCGAGAGCGCCCGGCAGCTGCTGCAGACCCTGTTCTTTGACCCGCGGCGCTACGATCTGGGAAAGGTGGGCCGGCACAAGCTCAACCGCAAGCTAAGCCTGGAAGCTCCGCTGCCGTTCCGGACGCTGGAGCAGACGACCGGCGGCGAGATCAAGGACGTGAGCGTGCGCCGCGACAAGAAGGACTTCACGCTCACGTTGAAAGACGGGCGCGAATTCACCGGGCAGCTGGCCCGCGTGACGGTGCGCATCGACGGCGAGCCCGCGGACGTCAAGAAGCTGGAGTCGGGCACCCGGGTGGTGCTGGGCATTGCTCCGCCCTCCAAGGAAGTGCTGTATGCGATTGCCGAGGAGGGCGTCCGCCATCCCGCAGCCGTGCGCGACGATATCGCCGAGGTGGTCCGCTACCTGATCCGCCTGCACGGCGAGCAGGAGGGCGTGACCGTCGACGACATCGACCACCTGGGGAACCGCCGGGTGCGGTCGGTGGGCGAGCTGCTGCAGAATCAGTTCCGGATCGGCATGCTGCGCATGGAGCGGGTCATCCGCGAACGGATGACGATCCAGGAGACGGGGCAGATCACACCGCAGGTCCTCATCAACATCCGCCCGGTCGTGGCGGCGATCAAGGAATTTTTCGGCAGCAGCCAACTCTCGCAGTTCATGGACCAGACCAATCCCCTGGCCGAGCTCACGCATAAGCGCCGGCTGTCGGCGCTGGGCCCCGGCGGGCTGAGCCGCGAGCGCGCCGGCTTCGAGGTCCGCGACGTGCATACCAGTCACTACGGCCGGATGTGCCCTATCGAAACGCCGGAAGGGCCGAACATCGGATTGATCAGCTCGCTGGCGACCTACGCGCGTGTGAACGACCTGGGGTTCATCGAAACCCCGTACCGCGTGGTGCGGGACGGGGTGGTGGGGAAGAAGACGGAGTTTCTCACCGCCGACCAGGAAGACCATTACGTCATCGCCCAGGCGAACGCCAAGATCGATGAGCGCGGTAAGCTCGTCGAGCAGCGCGTGTCATCCCGCCACGGGTCGGAGATCGTCCTGGTGCCGCCGGACAAGGTGGACTTCATGGACGTCTCGCCCAAGCAGACGGTCTCCGTGGCGACCGCGCTGATCCCGTTCCTCGAGCACGACGACGCCAACCGCGCGCTGATGGGGTCCAACATGCAGCGCCAGGCCGTCCCCCTGGTGGCCAGCGAAGCGCCGCTGGTGGGGACCGGCATGGAGTACCGCGCAGCGGTCGACTCCGGCGCGGTCGTCGTGGCCCGGCACGAAGGGGTCGTGGAGTCGGTCAGCGGCGATGAGGTCGTCGTGAAGACCGACAAGGGCCGGGACGTGTACAAGCTCATCAAGTTCCAGCGCAGCAATCAGGGCACGTGCATCAACCAGCAGCCGGTCGTCCGCACCGGAGAAACGGTCAAAGTCGGCGACGTGCTCGGCGACGGCCCGTGCACTGATCAGGGCGAGCTGGCGCTGGGCCGCAACGTCCTCGTGGCCTTCATGCCCTGGGAGGGGTACAACTACGAGGACGCCATCGTCATCTCGGAGCGGCTCGTGCGCGAGGACCTGTTCACCTCGATCCACATCGAGGAGTACGAGGTCGAGGCCCGCGACACCAAGCTGGGGCCGGAAGAAATCACCCGCGACATCCCCAACGTCGGCGAGGAGGCGCTGCGCGACCTGGACGAACGCGGCATCGTGCGCGTCGGCGCCGAAGTGCGCGCCGGCGACATCCTCGTCGGGAAGGTGACGCCCAAGGGAGAAACCGAGCTGACCGCGGAAGAGCGTTTGCTCCGCGCGATTTTCGGCGAAAAGGCGCGCGAAGTGCGCGACACGTCCCTGAAGGTGCCGCACGGCGAGAAAGGCAAGGTTGTGGACGTCAAGGTGTTCGGCCGCGAACAGGGCGACGAGCTCCCGCCGGGCGTGAACACCCTCGTGCGCGTGTATGTCGCGCAGAAGCGCAAAGTCACGGTCGGGGACAAGATGGCCGGCCGCCACGGCAACAAGGGCGTGATCTCGGTCATTCTCCCCGAAGAGGACATGCCGACACTTCCCGACGGTTCCCCGGTGGACATCGTCCTGAACCCGCTGGGCGTGCCCAGCCGCATGAACGTCGGCCAGGTGCTGGAGACGCACCTCGGGTGGGCGGCCTCGAGCCTGAACTCCTGGGCGGAGTGCCCGGTGTTCGACGGGCCGAAAGAGGGCGACATCAAGCGCCTGCTCGCGGAAGCCGGCCTGCCGGAGGACGGGAAGATTGTCCTGCGGGACGGCCGCAGCGGCGAGCGGTTCGACCAGAAAGTCACCGTCGGGTGGATCTATATGATGAAGCTGCTGCACCTGGTCGAGGACAAGATCCATGCCCGGTCCACCGGCCCGTACAGCCTGATTACCCAGCAGCCGCTGGGCGGCAAGGCCCAGTTCGGGGGCCAGCGCTTCGGCGAGATGGAAGTGTGGGCGCTGGAAGCGTACGGGGCCGCCAGCACGCTGCAGGAGTTGCTCACGGTCAAGTCCGACGACGTCGTGGGCCGGGTCAAGACGTACGAGGCGATCGTCAAGGGCGAGAACATCCAGGAGCCCGGCGTGCCGGAGTCCTTCAAGGTGCTTGTGAAGGAGCTCCAATCGCTGTGCCTGGACGTTAAAGTGCTCAGCGAGGACAAGAAGGAGATCGAGCTCAAGGAGATCGAGGAAGACATCGCGGAAACCGCGCGCGCCCTCGGCATCAACCTCGAGGGCGAAGAAGCGCTGGTGGAGGACTATTAGGATGCAGGACGTCAACAACTTCGATGCGGTCAAGATCGGTCTGGCCTCCCCGGAGCAGATCCGCGCCTGGTCGCACGGCGAGGTCAAGAAGCCGGAGACCATCAACTACCGGACCCTGAAGCCGGAGCGCGACGGCCTCTTCTGCGAGCGCATCTTCGGGCCGCAGAAGGACTGGGAGTGTCACTGCGGCAAGTACAAGCGCATCCGCTTCAAGGGCATCATCTGCGACCGCTGCGGCGTCGAGGTCACCAGGGCCAAGGTGCGCCGCGAGCGGATGGGCCACATCGAGCTGGCCGCCCCCGTCTGCCACATCTGGTACCTCAAGGGCGTGCCCAGCCGGGTCGGCCTGCTGCTCGACATGTCTCCGCGGTCTCTGGAGCGTGTCGTGTACTTTGCCTCTTATGTGGTCATCGATCCCGGCACGACCCCGCTGAACAAGAAGCAGCTGCTCACCGAGACCGAGTACCGTGAGATGCGGGAGAAATACGGCCAGGCCTTCAAGGCCGGGATGGGTGCCGAGGCCAGCAAGGAGCTGCTCAAAGAGCTGGATCTGGACAAGCTGTCCCGCCAGCTGCGCGTTGAGCTGAAGGACGCCTCCGGCCAGAAGCGCATGAAAATCCTGAAGCGGCTGGAGGTCGTGGAGGCGTTTCGCAAGAGCGGCAACAAGCCCGAGTGGATGATCCTGGATGTTGTGCCGGTCATCCCGCCAGACCTGCGCCCGATGGTGCAGCTGGACGGCGGACGGTTCGCCACCTCCGACCTCAACGACCTGTACCGCCGCGTCATCAACCGAAACAACCGGCTGAAGCGGCTGCTGGATCTCGGCGCGCCGGAAATCATCGTGCGCAACGAGAAGCGCATGCTGCAGGAAGCCGTCGACGCGCTGGTCGACAACGGCCGGCGCGGCCGCCCCGTGACCGGGCCCAACAACCGGCCGCTGAAGTCGCTGTCGGACATGTTAAAGGGCAAGCAGGGGCGGTTCCGGCAGAACCTGCTGGGCAAGCGCGTGGACTACTCCGGCCGCTCCGTGATCGTGGTGGGGCCGAAGCTCAAGCTGCACCAGTGCGGCCTGCCCAAGGAGATGGCCCTCGAGCTCTTCAAGCCCTTCGTAATGAAGAAGCTCGTCGACAAGAGTTTGGCGCAGAACATCAAGAGCGCCAAGCGGATGGTGGAGCGCGCCCGCCCCGAGGTGTGGAGCGTCCTGGAAGAGGTCGTCAAGGAACATCCGGTGTTGCTCAACCGTGCGCCGACGCTGCACCGGCTCGGCATCCAGGCGTTCGAGCCCGCGCTGATCGAGGGCAAGGCCATCCAGGTGCACCCGCTGGTCTGCACCGCGTACAACGCGGACTTCGACGGCGACCAGATGGCCGCGCACGTGCCCCTGTCGGCGGCCGCGCAGGCCGAGGCGCGGCTGCTGATGCTCTCGGCGTATAACATCCTGTCGCCCGCGTACGGCAAGGCCATCACGAGCCCCACGCGCGACATTGTGCTGGGATGCTACTACCTGACCCAGGAAAAGCCGGGCGCGCCCGGCGAGGGGAAAATCTTCAGCACCCCCAACGAGGCGACCCTGGCATTCGAGAACGGCGCGGTAGCGCTGCACGCCAAAGTGAAAGTCCGCCTGACCCGCGACAGCGAGCCGATCGAGACCACCGTGGGCCGGGTCATCTTCAACGAGGCGATCCCCGAGGAGCTGCGGTTCATCAACGACGTGGCCGACCGCAAGGTCCTCTCGCAGGTGGTCTCCGAGGCTTACAATCGCCTTGGGTCGACCAAGACCGTGCAGCTGCTGGACGCGCTGAAGGATCTCGGCTTCAAGTACGCGACCCGCAGCGGGATGGGGATCGCGGTGGACGACATCGCCATTCCGGCCCAGAAGGAGAAGATTCTCGGCGGGGCCGACAAGTCCATCGACGGGATCGAGCAGCAGTTCCGCCGCGGCCTGATCACCAGCGGCGAGAAGTACCAGCGGACGATCGACGTCTGGACGAAGGCTACCGAAGAGATCACGGAGGCGATGCTGCAGAACTTCGACAACTTCAACCCGTTGTACATGATGGCCCAGTCCGGCGCGCGCGGGAACATCCAGCAGATCCGCCAGCTGGCCGGGATGCGCGGGCTGATGACCGATCCTTCGGGGCGAATCATTGAGTTGCCCATCAAGGCCAACTTCCGCGAGGGACTGACGGTGCTGGAGTACTTCATCTCTACGCACGGCCAGCGCAAGGGCCTGGCGGATACCGCGATCCGCACCTCGGAGTCTGGATACCTCACCCGGCGGCTGGTGGACGTGGCGCAGGACGTCATCATCCGCGAGGAGGACTGCCGGACCACCGAGGGCGTGACGATGGTGGCGATCAAGGAGGGCAACGACGTTGTCGTGCCTCTGAAGGACCGCATCATCGGGCGCACCGCGGTGGAAGACGTCGTCGCCCCGCGCGGCCGGAAGACGATCGTGGAGGCCGATCAGGAGATCACCGAAGAGGCGGCCGACCAGATCGAGCAGTCCGGCGTCGAGTCGGTCGTGGTGCGCTCTGTGCTGACCTGCAAGAGCCGGTACGGGGTGTGCGGGAAGTGTTACGGGCGCAACCTGGCCACCGGCAAGCAGGTGGAGATCGGCGAAGCGGTGGGCATCATCGCCGCGCAGTCCATCGGCGAACCTGGCACGCAGCTGACGATGCGCACGTTCCACACCGGCGGCGTGGCCGGATTTGATATTACCCAGGGCCTGCCGCGCGTGGAGGAACTCTTCGAGGCGCGCAAGCCCAAGGGGCAGGCGATCATCGCCGAGGTTTCGGGGCGGGTCAAGATCACCGAAGCCAAGGGGTCGCGCAAACTCATCGTGGTCGCCAAGGACGGCGTGGAGTATGCCGCCAACGTGCCCTTCGGGGTCCGGATGCGCAACGCCGAGGGA
Organism: bacterium; assembly: GCA_044868695.1. Lineage (GTDB taxonomy): Bacteria > Sysuimicrobiota > Sysuimicrobiia > Sysuimicrobiales > Kaftiobacteriaceae > JBIOWP01. The sequence continues at coordinate 7,196 of JBIOWP010000001.1, read as the reverse complement.
GACAAGGTGACGGCCGGCGACCAGCTGACCGAGGGCTCGGTGAACCCCCACGATACCCTGCGCATCCGCGGCATTCACGCGCTGCAGAACTACCTGGTGCAGGAGATCCAGTCTGTCTACCGGTCGCAGGGCGTGGATATCAACGACAAGCACATCGAGATCATCGTGCGGCAGATGCTGCGCCGGGTGAAGGTTGAAGAGCCCGGGGACACCGAGCTCCTGCCGGGCGAACTGGTGGACAAGTTCACGTTCGAAGAGGACAACGCGAAAGCGATTGCCGAGGGGCTGGAGCCCGCCAAGGCGCGGCCGGTGCTGCTCGGGATCACCAAAGCGTCGCTGGCCACGGAGAGCTTCCTGTCGGCGGCGTCCTTCCAGGAAACGGCGCGCGTCCTCACCGACGCCGCGACCAAGGGCAAGATCGACCCGTTGATCGGCCTGAAGGAGAACGTGATCATCGGGAAGCTGATTCCGGCGGGCACCGGGATGGCCCGGTACCGCGGCATCAAGATCGCCACCGAAGTGTAGCCGCTATTCCCTATTTCCCTCTCCCCACGCGTGGGGAGAGGGCACGGGTGAGGGGTGAAGTGCGACGGGGAACGCAAGTGCGCTCCCCGTCTTCGTCTCCTGAGACAGCTAATGGAGAGCTGCCATGTCGAATAGTCACCAAGATCCACAGGCCAGCCGTCCGAACCTGCCAAGTGGCTATGGGATTCTCGGGCGGGACGAGGGGAAAGGACTGCTTCCGTGGTCCTGGGCGGTCGAGCGGCTCGCGAAGGCGCGGAACTACTTCCTCGCGACCGCACGGCCTGACGGACGCCCGCACGTCGCCGTCATCTGGGGTGTCTGGCTAGACGACCGGTTCTACTTTCTCACCTTTGCGCGCTCCCGGAAGGCGCAGAATCTCGCCAAGAACCCACGCTGCGTGCTCTGCCCCGAACATGCCGACGAAGCGATTATCGTCGAAGGAGTGGTCGAACGGCGCACCGATCCGAATGCTGTCACACGATTTTCCACAGCCTACGAGGCGAAATACAACGAAGGAACGGGATCGATTTCCGGAGTGTATGCGGTCCGGCCCAGCGTCGCTTTTGCATTCATTTCGGATCATGCCGAGTATCCGTCCACGGCAACGCGGTGGCGGTTCCAAGACTGATCCAAATCTCTGGAAGCGGAGATTGGAAGCAGGCAGGCCGGGACGGGTCCGGCCTGTTCAATTTCTAGACCCTGAGTCATGTATCGGATATAGTGTGGCGGGATGCCGATGCTCACGGTAGGGGACATCAGGAAATTCTACGCCGACCGCGAGGTGCTGGCCGGCGTCACCTTCAGCGTCGAGCCGGAGGAGAAGGTGGCGCTCATCGGCCGCAACGGCAGCGGGAAAACCACGCTGCTGCGGGTGCTGGCCGGTCTGGACGAACCCGACGCCGGCAGCGTCGCGCGAGCGCGGTGGGCGCGGGCCGGGTACCTGGCGCAGATCCCCACGGGACCGGGCGACACGGACGTGTTTGCTCACGCGCTGTCCGGCGCCGCGGACGTACGCGCGCTCGAGGTGCGGCTGCGCGATCTCGAAGCACAGATGGCCTCACCGGACGTGCACGACGATCCATCCCGCCTGGCGGAGGTGATGGAAGAATACTCGCAGGTCCGCCATCACTTCGAGCACGCCGGCGGGTTCACCCTTGAGGCTCGCGCGAGAACGGTGTTGCGGGGGCTGGGTTTCGCTGACGCCGAGATGAGCAATACGCTGGGGACGCTATCCGGCGGCTGGCGAGTGAGAGCTGAGCTGGCGCGGGTCCTGCTGGCCGAGCCCGACCTCCTGCTGCTGGACGAGCCGACCAACCACCTGGATCTCGCCGCCACCGAGTGGCTGGAAGAATATCTGGGCGCCTTCCCGGGAGCCGCCGTCATCGTCAGCCACGACCGCCGGCTCCTGGACGCGGTCACGACGAGGACGCTCGAGCTGGAACGCGGGAGTGTTACATCCTTCCCCGGTCCCTATTCCAAGTATGCGGTACTCAAGACGGCGCAGGTCGAGCAGCAGGCGGAGGCCTATCAGCGGCACCAGGAAGAAGTCGAAAAACTTGAGGCGTACATCCGCCGGTACCGGGCCGGGAACCGCGCGACGCAGGCCAAGAGCCGGGAGAAGCGGCTGGCCCGCCTGACGTCGAAACCGGTAGAGGCGCCCAGGGCTCAACCGGTCATGCGGCCGGCGGCGCGCAGCGCCTCGCAAAGCGGACGCATGGTCGTGCGCCTGCAGGGCGTGGCCAAGCGGTACGGGGAGATCGCCGTCCTGTCCGATGTGGACCTCGAAATCTACCGGGGAGACCGGGTAGGACTGCTGGGCGCCAATGGGACCGGCAAGACAACTCTCCTGAAGGTCATGGCCGGTTTGGAAGCTCCTTCTGCCGGCCGCGCCGCGCTGGGCACCGGCACACGGGCGCGGTATTTTGCCCAGGAATCGACCGCCACCCTGCGCACCGACCGGACAGTGCTCGAGGAGATTCTGGACGGGAGGCCGATGACCCCCGAGCAGGCCCGGACCTACCTGGGCCGCTTCCTCTTTAGTGGAGAGGACGTCTTCGCGACCGTGGGGATGCTGTCGGGTGGGGAGCGCCAGCGGCTCAGCCTGGCGAAGATGCTTCTGGACCAGCCGAACCTCCTGCTGCTTGACGAGCCGACCAACCACTTAGACATTCCGTCACGCGAGGCGCTCGAATCCGCGCTGGTAGAGTTCCCGGGCACGTTCGTCGTCGCCACCCACGACCGCTATCTCCTTGAACGGTTAGCCACCCGCGTCCTGACGGTCGGGGACACGAAGGTCGCCGATTTTCGGGGGACCTACGCGGAACTGAGAACGCGCCGTCACCGTGCCGCCGCCCAGCCGCGCGACCAGGCGGTTGAGGGGGGCCGCAAACGAGACCGCGCGTCTGTGCGGCCGCGAGGCGACGCGAAGCGGCCATCCCGTCGACCCGGGGCTCAGGCCGCCACCTTCGAGGAAATCGCCGCCCAGATCACTGCGGCCGAGGAGGAGATGGCTGATGCCGGCCGGCTGCTGGCTGATCCCGACATCTACCGCGACCGAGACCGGGTGAAGGCGGCGCGCGCCCGCTACGAGGAAGCTGAGCGCCGCATGAGTGAACTCTATGCCAGGCTGGCCGCTCTGGAGACCCCCTAGACACTCCCCAGACCCGATGCTACACTGACTGAGCGTCTGCGCCGGGTTCCGACCGGGACCCGGCGACTGCATGGAGTGGCGAACAATGACGCAGCCGGCTGAGGCGCTCGACCGCCTGAGAGGCGCGGAGTTCAGGGCCGTCGGATCAAATCAGACGGCGAAGGCGATCGAAAAAGGCCGCGCCCAGATCGTGTTCGTGGCGAAGGACGCCGATCGCCGGGTCGTGGAAGGTGTGCTGGCGGCCGCCCGGGACCGGGGGGTCGAGGTGATGGAGATCCCCTCGATGCGTGACCTCGGCCGCGCCTGCGGGATTGCGGTGGGCGCGTCGGCCGCGGCGATTCTGACGCCGGCGTAAGACCGCAGTTGAATCGGGGTTCGTTCACCTGCACGGTGAGGAACTCTTAGCATGCGCCGCAGGACACCGGCCTCCGGTGTCGCGTATGGCGCGGCTTCTTCAGCAGGACGATCCGGACGCCTGAACATCGGGCGTTGGGATTCGAACCGAACACAGGCGATAACCCGGCGCCGCGCGAGCGCCGAGGCATCGCGTCCACCTTGCGCCCCTAGAGAGGGGGTTCAGGATTGGTGCGTGTCTGGAAACGAAATAGAATCTGTTGGATCCATTGGATCTATTGAATCTATGGGATCCTAGGATTCAACAGATCCAACAGATTCAATAGATTCAATAGATTGTCTGTAGGGGGTCATAGGATGCCAACGATCAGTCAGTTGGTGAGACACGGCCGGCACCGAGCACGGACGAAGACGAAGTCGCCTCATCTGGAAGGCAACCCGCAGAAGCGCGGGGTGTGCATCCAGGTGCGCACGATGACGCCCAAGAAGCCGAACTCGGCCCTGCGGAAGATCGCGCGGGTGCGGCTGACCAACAGTGCGGAGGTCACGGCGTATATCCCCGGGATCGGCCACAACCTCCAAGAGCACTCGGTGGTGCTGATCCGCGGTGGGCGCGTGCCGGACCTGCCGGGCATTCGCTATCACATTATCCGTGGGGCCATCGACGCGGGCGGCGTGGAGAATCGCCGGCAAGGTCGCAGCAAGTACGGGGCCAAGCGCCCCAAGTAAAGAAGGAGCGCTGTCATGCCGAGAAAAGGCGCCGTCAGCAATCCCGAGGTTGGGCCGGACCCGCAGTATAACAGCGTCATTGTGCACCGGCTCATCACCAAGCTGATGGTTCGCGGCAAGAAGAGCCTGGCCGAACGCATCGTGTACACGGCGTTCGACCAGATTCGTGAGCGCGGCGGCCAGGATCCCGTCAAAGTCCTGGACAAGGCGTTGCACAACGTCATGCCGGTGCTGGAGGTGCGGCCCCGCCGTGTGGGCGGCGCCACCTACCAGGTGCCGATTGAGGTGCGACCCGACCGGCGTCTGTCCCTAGGCCTGCGCTGGCTCGTCGAGTATGCGCGGGCGCGCAAAGACAAGCGGACCATGATGGACAAGCTGGTGGCGGAAATCCAGGATGCATCGGCCGGCCAGGGCGGCGCGGTGAAGAAGCGCGAGGATACGCACCGCATGGCGGAAGCAAACAAGGCGTTCGCGCACTACCGCTGGTGAGAACGAAATAGCGGGATATGGGAGCCGGGAGCCGAGATGGGGCAACGCAGGTTCGGCTCCCTGATCCCGGCTCCCTGATCCCGCAGTTGGGAGTTCGCATGGCCGTTTCGCTCGACAAAATTCGGAACATCGGCATCGTCGCCCACATCGACGCGGGCAAGACGACGACGACCGAGCGGATCCTGTTCTATACCGGACGGGTGCACCGCATCGGCGAAGTCGACGAGGGATCGGCGACGATGGACTGGATGGTGCAGGAGCGTGAGCGGGGGATTACTATCACCTCCGCGGCGACGACCTGTTCGTGGCGCGATGCCCGCATCAATATCATCGATACCCCGGGCCACGTGGACTTTACGGTCGAGGTGGAGCGGTCGCTGCGCGTGCTCGACGGCGCCGTCGTCGTCCTAAGCGCCGTCGAGGGCGTGCAGCCGCAGTCTGAAACCGTGTGGCGTCAGGCCGACCGCTATCGGGTTCCCCGCATCCTCTACGTGAACAAGATGGACCGGACCGGTGCGGATTTCCTCCGCACCGTGCGCATGGTCCGCGAACGCCTGGGCGCCAACGCGGTCCCCATCCAGCTGCCGGTGGGGTCGGAGGACAACTTCCAGGGTGTGGTCGACCTCATCCGGATGAAGTCGATCCTGTACCTGGATGACCTCGGGACCCGTTCAGACGTGACCGACATCCCCGCCGAGATGCGGGAGCTGGCCGTGCAGTGGCGTGAGAAGCTGGTCGAGGCCGTGGCCGAAATGGACGACGACCTCACCGCCAAGTACCTGGAAGGCCATAGCCTCTCCGAGGACGAGATCAAGCGCGGGCTGCGCCTCGGCACCCTGTCCTACAAGCTCGTGCCGGTCCTCGCGGGGTCCTCGTTCCGCAACAAAGGCGTCCAGCCACTGCTGGACGCCGTGGTCGACTACCTTCCTTCGCCGCTCGACATGCATGCGGTCGAAGGGCGCCACCCGGCGACGCAGGCTCCGGAGCAGCGGCGCGCCGATCCTGCCGGGCCGTTCTGTGCGCTGGGCTTCAAGATCGTCACCGATCCGTATGTAGGGAAACTGACCTACTTCCGTGTCTACTCCGGCACCCTCGCCGCCGGCTCGTACGTCTTCAACGCCAACAAGGGCAAGAAGGAACGGGTCAGCCGCATCCTGCAGATGCACGCAAACCACCGCGAGGACATTCCTGAAGCCGTCGCGGGCAACGTCGTCGCCGCCGTCGGGTTGCGCGACACCACGACGGGCGACACCCTGTGCGACCAGGACCATCCGATCCTGCTGGAGTCGATGCATTTCCCCGAGCCGGTGATCGCGGTGGCCGTGGAGCCCAAGACCAAGGCCGACGAGGAGAAGCTGGGCGCGGCCCTCAACAAACTGGCCGAAGAAGACCCGACCTTCAAGGTCCGCTTCGACAACGAAACCGGCCAGACGCTGATCGCCGGCATGGGCGAGCTGCACCTGGAGATCATCGTCGACCGCATGCTGCGCGAGTTCGGCGTGCAGGCGAACGTCGGCCGGCCGCAGGTGGCGTACAAGGAAACGATCCGCCAGCAGGCCAAGGCGGAAGGCCGCTATATCCGCCAGACCGGCGGCCGCGGGCAGTATGGGCACGCCGTGATCGTCTTGGAGCCGCTGCCGCGCGGGACAGGGGTGGAGTTCGAGGACGAGATCACCCGCGGCGACATCCCGCGTGAGTTCATTCCCGCGGTGGAAGCCGGGATCCGGGAGGCGGCGGAGGCGGGTGTGCTCGCAGGCTATCCCGTCGTGGACTTCCGCACCAGCCTGATCGACGGCTCGTACCACGAGGTCGACAGCTCTGAGATCGCATTCAAGATCGCCGGCTCCATGGCGTTCAAAGAGGCCATGGGCCGCGCCAAGCCGGTGCTGCTGGAGCCGGTGATGAAAGTCGAAGTCCTGACGCCCGAGCAGTACATGGGCGATGTGATCGGCGATCTGAACGCGCGCCGGGGCCGCATCGAAAGCATCGAACAGCAAGGGCCGGTCCGCATCATCCGGGCCCTCGTGCCGCTGGCTGAGATGTTCGGGTACGCCACGGCGCTGCGATCGGCGACCCAGGGGCGCGCGACGCATACGATGGAACCCTCGCGCTACGAAGAGGTGCCGGCGAGCATCTCCGAGGAAGTGCGGGCCAAGTCGAGTGTGGGCGCCCGTGCCTAACATGAAACAACGGGACCAGGGACCCGGGACCAGGGACCCGAGCGAGGTCAGCATCATGGACCGGTCCCCGGTCCCTGGTCCCCGGTCCCGGAGGTGGCACAGCACTCATAGATCGACGTCGGGAGGATGGCATGAGCAAGCCGAAGTTTGAGCGGACGAAGCCGCACGTGAACATCGGGACGATCGGGCACGTGGACCACGGGAAGACGACGCTGACGGCGGCGATCACGCAGACGCTGTCGGGGATCGGCGTGACGAAGCCGTACGGA